>CAYUIQ010000114.1:0-26892 GCA_964444795.1 uncultured Planctomycetaceae bacterium | reverse complement strand
GCGCAGCGAGCCCCCAGTATGCGGCGAACTGGGGGCTCGCTGCGCTCGACCACCAGGCACCCAAAACAGGACCCGACACCGATTTCTTGCGCAACCCTAAGCAGTTTGCCTCACGTTTTCCGGGCGTCCGGAAATCACGACTTATTGGGGCGGCTTGTCCTCCAGGGATTCGGCAAGGGCGGACAAGCCGCCCATGGCACCCTCCCCGGAATTCTCGAACGAGCTCGCCGTCAACTCCCGCGCAAAGCGAAAGGCCGCCCCGATGGGACGGCCTTTCATGTTCGTTTGCGTTACCAGAACCCCTTACGCGGCCCGTCGGCGTCTCCGCCATGCCAGTCCCAACAGGCCCATCAGGCCCATGCTCAACAGGCCAACCAGCGCCGAGGGGGCGGGAATCAAACCCGATGGCGTGAAACCTTCAAGTGGCGCACCGTCCGTCCCGTAATACGCTGTCACGTTTGTGATATCGGCCGCAGTCGTGCCATCCGGAACACTGAAGGTAAACGTAGCAAGATTCTGTATCAAGGGAGAATTGCTATCGGGTGGAGGATCAAAACCGGGAGTGTTGTCGCTTGTGATGGCGTAGTCTATTCCGTCTGGCTGCCCTCCAGCACCAGTACCAATGATGTCGCCGTTTCCTAGCCCCTCACTCGCATTGATGTCGCCAACCGCCCCAAGTGCATAATCGAATTCGTCTCCAAAAACTTTGAACGTAGAAGTGCCGGCGCCTCCTTTGAATGCCCAATAATCCGCAACGTCGATAGGACCCGGGTCATCTATCCACTTATCACTCACGTCGTCCCAAATGATTAACTTCTCGGCTTCTGCGGTAGGTGCTGTTAAGGTCTTCGTACTGTCAAATAAGATGCCGGACAACACCCACCCGCTGTTGGGTTCACTGGCTGAGGTCGTATTCTCGATTGTAATTGTGAGAGTGGTCCCCACGATGGACCAATCCACATTGCCACTCACACCACCCGGGAGTTGAGTGGGATCCTCACCATCGGGGAAGGCGCCACTCCACACGCTGTCCGCGTTAGCCGACGGGCTTCCGCAAATCCCGATCGCGCAAGCCAGCGCGATAACGATACCCGATGCGTATCTGCTTGAGAACATGGTTACCCCTCTTGCGTTGATCTAGTCGTCAGGCGCTGTTGAACCGACAAATCAATCGAAGATCACTGCGCACAGCATCTCACGGAGATGCCCTCACACAACAGCAATCGTACACCATCTCGGTCCCCGCTCAATACCCCCATGGTATGGAAAAGCAAAAAATATCTGTTTTGCGCAAGCCCGCAATTTTATTGCGGTTAGGCGCAATTTGGTGACGTTGCCAGGCCACCGGCAACTCGCTGCGGGGGGCTGATCGAACAACGGCGTGCGATACCACAAAGGGGGCTCCACGAACACGACGCTGCGCCGTCTATGCCCCCTATTTTGGAAGGGAGCGGCCTGAACGAGAACGTCGCAAGCACTTGCCGCAAAGCCGGTCGCTTCGGTTGCGCGATCGAGCGATCCCTCCAGGGAGGGGGGGGCGGCTGATTCTCGGGATCACGCCCGGTGAATCCGGAAATGGGTGGACACGTTTGCCCGGTGAAGTGTTACGCGTCTCTCTCCGTCCTGCGTGCGTGGAGATATGAGCAAATTGTCTGCCCTTGTACCGGCAAGGGCGGGCAAGCCGCCCATGGCACCCAACTGCCAACATGGCCGATCGGCGGTTACCACCAGCCGGTCCAGTCGGGCGGACGCCAGCCGCGGGTATCGATCAGGCGGAGCCAATCGTCGAAGAGGAACTCCAGCCGCAAGGCCAACAGCGCGATGCGGCCCATGACCGTGTAACCGAAGGCCGCGCCGAAGGTAATCATCAGGTACCAGATGCCCACCTTCGAGGCCTTGCCGGCGACGCCCTTGTGTTCGACGGAAAAGAAGAAGTAGACCAGACAGCAGAGCACGCCGGCGACCAGAAGCACCGCCTTGACCGATGCCCAGAAGTCGAACTGGTCCATGGCTCCGGCCTCCGCGCCCGGCTCCAGCGCCACAAGCGAGCGGATCGTGTTGCCCGTCTGGCTCATGAAATCGGCATGGATGTAGCCGACCAGGCGGATCCCGGCGGTCGTGCCGATGATAAAGGCCAGCGGCCATCGGGCGATCCATGCGCCCTTGGGAGACAAGCGCCAGAGGAGCATCACGCCGAGGATCAGGGGCACAAAGTACATGAACCAGTCATCGTTGCGCACCGGCGAAGTCCCCGGCATGGCCCAGGAGCGGATCCACTCGGGGAAGAGCTTGCCAAACAGATTGGGAATCAGCGTGGTCCAAAAAGCGACGACCATCCAATACGCGGCCGAAACGCCGATCACCACCGATTCGGCGATCTTGTAAAAGGGGTTGTCTTTGTAGAGGAACGAGAAGATGCAGAGGGTAAACATTGCGGCCACCCAAACGCCGATGGTCTGCGAGACACTGACCTGGGCGGTTCCGGCCATGGCTTCCCAACCGGTGGCGGAAGTTTCCGTTCCGTTGACCCGTTCGACGTACACGGCGCCGGCTCCCACGCCGACGGCCCGATAGAGGAGGTAGGCGCCGGCCAAGACCAGAATGCCGGTCCAGATCATCGTTTCGCGTTTCATGCTCGTCTCTCCCGCCGCTTTCCGATGAAGAAGATCACGTTGCCGCCGATGATCAGCACGATCATCAGGATGTGGGCGACCAGTTGCGGTCCCATCCGGCGTAAGCCTTCCTGGTATTGCTTTTCACTGACGCCCTGATCTTGCCGGCCGTATTCCCCCAGCACCAGAGCCTCGTATTCGGCCGCTCCCTTAATGGCCCCCAACAGGCCGGGCAATTGCTCGGGAATGTAGGGATACAGTTGCGGGGCGGTCACTCCGGTGCTGCCGGCGATGAGCGTCACCTCGTCGGGATACGGCGTGGCCGCGTACTGCACCCATTCCTTCGTGCCCGCGTAACCGGCACTGACGTTGATAATCAGACTGAAATCTCGAATCGTTTTGATATCGCGGCAGATGGGGATCTGGTCGATGTTCGTGCCCCTGTGGTCGGTCGTGTAGAGCTGCCGCAGGTCGGTGACAATGACCTTGATGACGCCCTCGTTCCCCGGTTTGAATCCCAGGTTGACGTAATCCTCGCCGTAGACCATCTCGGGGAAATCTTTCTTAATCACCCGCTCGATCGAGTCGTCGATCATTTGCGGTCCCAGGGGCCAGAGCGAGAGAAAGACGATCTTGAGCTTCTTCTCGCAACAGTGGCGGACGAAGGCCGTGGCCATCGGTTCCAATTCGCCGGCGCTGGCCGGGTCCCAATCCCAGGCGAGGCAGACGGTATCGCCCTCCTGGAGTTTTTCCACTTCGTCAAACGTGGCTTTCACCAGCGGCGTCGGTACCTCGGGGAACCGCACCTGGAACAAGGTGGGCAGGGCCACGCAGAGAAACATCGCCAGGAAGATCCAGCGGCGGTCGAGGTTTTTGAAGAATTCGTACATCGCTTAATCCTCTCCCGATCCAAGGTACGATCGGTCGATTCCCAAGAGCACTTTGAGCGAGGTGGAGGCGATCCCCAAGGCGATGCCGATCATAATGGCCCGCGTCCCCGCCGTGTTGAAAACTTTCATAATGGTCACCGTAAGGTTTTCCAGCCGCAGTCCGCTCAACTCGTCGGGCAGCCAGCCGGTGGCGACGGTGCCGGCGTAGGTGCGTCCGAGTAGAATCACAAACGCCGTGATCAGCAGCAGAGTGGCCTCGACGTTTTTCGCCCGAAACGCTCGAAACGCCGCCGACGCCACGTAGAAGGCCAGCATGGCGAACATTGTGGCGGTCAGTGGCTTCAGTGCGTATTCGTAGAGCCACCAGAAAGCTGCCCCCCGCGTGTTGTACTCGCCCGACCAGGAGTACTTGACCTCATGGGCGGCGACGAATAGTCCGCCCACGGATTGCTTCCATTGTGTCTCGTCGCGGTAGTCGGCCAGAAGGAAGTCGCGTTGCGGTTCGTTCACCGGGCCGGTCCGCATCAGGGCCAGGCACAGATCGTGTTTTCGCTCGGCCTCCGTCGGAGAATCGCCGAGCAACTTTTCCAATGCCGCGATCTGGTTTCCGTTGAACTGGCCAGCGGAACCCAACTCCTCGGCGAGCCGCTTAGCGGACCAGTCTGGCGATGTCGCGAATTGGCTCAACAGGGCGACTTGTTCGTCGCTCAGTCTCTGGTCTTCGCCTTCCTTCTTCTTGGGCTCAATGGGGTCGACTTTGGCCTTCTGCTCGGCGAGCATGTCGCAGGCCGACTTGTCGACCTCCTGGGCCTCACCGGCCCGATCCAACTCAGCGCGGAGCTGCTCGACCGTCCAGCCGGTACTCAGCACGGCGTTGAACCGCTCGATTTGCTCTTCGGTCAGGTCGCCAGAGGGGTCCAGATCGTTTAGCTCGGCGATCAGAGCCGCTCGGTCTTCGTCGGCCAGCGGCTTGGCCACGATAAACGGCTTTCGTGCCAGGGCATCGCGATGATCGACCGACATGGCCCCTTGAATCGTCAGCTTCTTGCTCTCGGCATCGAAGGAAAAGGCCTTGGAAACCTCTTTGGCCGTCTCGTCGCTGAACCCCTCGGGCACAAAGGGGGTGGTGACCTCGGCCTTCACTTGAGTCATCTCGAACAGATCGTCGACGGCCGCTCGCCAGGCTGCCTCGTCGCCAAGTTTCAGCAAAACGGCCTTGTCTTCCTTGGTCATGTGGCCTTTGAAGCCCAGCGCCTGGTGGTCGATTTGGTAAGTGACCTTGCCCTTGAGATCCTCGGGCGGTTGCGCCATCTTGGCCAATCGCTCGACCGTGCATTGCCAGGCGAGCGTGTTTTTGTATTTCTGCAGATCCGCTTTCTGGTTTCCGTTCATCCACCCGCGGAAGACGAGCGACTCGTTGCCCTGCTTGTCGGTCTCCTGGCTGAGTTGGCGTCCGACCGAATCGGGTAAGCGCTGGCCGTCGGACCTCTCGGGGATCGCACCCGGGACGCTGTATGTTTGCGGGAAATCCTCCACGGCCAGCGGCGTAAACGTCTGACCGTAGAATTCCTGCTTGTCGGCGGGTGGAACGCCCCATTTGGCCAGACCGACGAGGAGAGTCGCCAGGAATGCCAATAGGGTGATCATCGAATAGGCCCAGCCGGCGCCCCGGTCGGAAACCTTCTTGAGGTGGGTTTTCAGCAGATTCCCACCGCCAAGGATGAAGGCGATAGCCGCCAGGATATCGAACCAGATGGCAGCCCATTCACCCCATGTTTGCGTATAGGGGCTGAAATGGGCGACCACGAGCACGAAGCCACCGGCAGCGGTGATTAACAGGGGAATGGTTCGTCTCATCTGACGAAAAACCTCACTGGAGCATCGTGTCTTTTATGAACGAGAGAGCCTGCTCGAACACCGGGCTGCCGGTGGCCGTGGCAATCGTGGCGATGAAGCACCCGAGGATCAAAAAGCCGGCCGCCACCAGCTTGCCCACGTCCTGACCCTTGAGGCTTCCCATTTGCTCCGGCTCACCGGAGAGGTAAGCCGAGGCGGCGAAAAACTCCTCGCCGATCAACGTATAGTCACAGGCGGCGACGAAGAACGGGAGTTGGGCCGGCATCGCGGTTCCGGCGATCTGAATCGCCCCGACCGAATTACCCGTCTCGGCGATGATCAGGGCCTCGGCGTAGAAGCACCCCATATAGAAACAAGCGGCCGGCTTGTCGCGGACCATCTGCCCGGTCAAGTAGGCCACGTAGCCGAACTGCTCGTCGGTTACGTAGTAGATACTGTCTTCGTTGTACGCATCGGGCCGTCCGGCCGCCAGATACGAAGCCTGCACCGTCTCCCGCGCCGCGGTCATTACCAGCGATCGGGAGGTGGGCACTTCGAGTTGGGCGCCATATTCGGCCGCCGTTTGCGCGATGCTGGAGAGGATGGTCAGCCCGGTGATCGTCTGGATGTCGTTCATGTCCATCGAGCCGGGGACAAACAGGCAAGGCTGGCCCATTTCGGTGGCCCGGCCGACCGCTTCGTCCATCGCCTCCAGGCCGGCAATTTTGCGGACCTTCAACTCCTTGCCCGTCCGGGCGTACCGAATCCACAGGATCACCGCGCCACAGAGCACCAGCGTGAAGATCAACAGCCAGAAGCGACCGCCGCCAAACCATTGTCGCGCCGGCACGGCCGGGCCCGCTTCGGCCGCTTCCGATTCGATCGTGCCGCCTTGGGAGTCGGGGCCGACCGCCACCACGCGGAAGTAATACTCCTCACCCCGCTGGCATTCGCCGACGGTAAAGGAGATCTGGCCTCTGCGGTAGTCGTGTTTCTTCGGCTTGGCGTCGGCTACCTTCTTGTACTTGCCGTTCTTCTCGCCACAACGATAGATGTCGTAGTGCGTGACCTTCGCCGACTCCTTCTCCAGGCCGTCGGCCGACAGATCCCATTGCAGCGCCACGGCGTGCCCTTCGTCCCACCCCTTGTCTTCGGCGGTCAATTCGGTCGGCGGGGCGAGCGACGTCTTGGCGGACTCTTCCGACGCGACTGCCCGTTGCAGAAACATCGCCCCGGTCAGGGCTGCCAAGAAAGCGGCGACGAACACCCATCGACTGCAAATCTCGCGTGTCTTCATATCGATCACTCTTCGATCAATTCCACGTTGGCTCGGGGGACGACGACGTCGCGGCCCGAGTCGAACCGCACTTCCAAAACACGTGCCTTGGAGCCGGAGTCGAGTACTTGCGGCTCCGGCGGCAGTGCCGACACCTCGCCGATCATGCCGAAATACGGATCGCGGATGATGCGTACCGGCGTTCCCACTTCGAGATAGCCGGCGGCTCGCCGGCGGTCGACCGCCGGAGGTGGTGTCTCATCACCCAGCGGAATGACGATCTCGGGCCGCATCACACCGGCCCGAATCTGCGTGGTCCCGTTGACCGCCGCTTCGCTGCCCTGATGCGACCCAAGGAGTTGCCAGGTCCGCTCGGCCATGCCAATATCGCCGAAACCCTCGGTGATGACCAGGGTCAGGCCGACTTTTTCCGAACCGGTGATGGCCACGCCCAGATCGTAACCGAGAAATTCTTTGAGGTCCTGGTCGTCGATTCCGCCGGCAATGATGGCGGAAACGCCCATTTTCGCCGCCCGCTCCAGGGCCCCGTCGGTCACCCGCCCCCCGCCGACGACGATCCCGTCCTTCATCTCCGGCGCGATCAGATCCTCGGTCAGATCCCGCTGGCGATCTTCGGTCGCCAGCCGAATCGTGCCATACGCCTCGCCGCCAATGCCGAAGATTCCCTGCACAAAGGCAACGTTGGACTCGATAATCACGCCCTCCTGTGGCAGGACCTCGACCACCTCGCCGGAAAGGTACGCCAACACCTTCAGTGGCCGGGGTTCGCCACGTATGATCACTTGCCCGGTGACCGACGAAATCTGCTCGATCGTGCCCGCGACTCTCGATTTGTACTCCGACTTGAACAGCCCGAAGATACCTTTGGTTCGGGCCAGCGGCTCGCCAACTTCGATCGCCTCGCCCGCTTGCTTGAGCATGCACTCGGCCACGTCGGCCGGCGGCAACGACAGTTGATTGGCCAGATTCAGCGGGGTAATGTCGCCGGGCATGAACGCCTCGGCCACGACGTCCCGCGCGGCGACCCGATCGCCCGTCTTCGCCAAAACCTCGCCGGCAATCGGCAGCAGCCGCCGACAGCGGTGCCGAGCGTGGGAGGTTACTTTGAGTCCGGGAGTATATGCGTGTGCCATAAGGTTATGTTTTTTGGGGTGGAAGATTCAGCTATTGCGACAAAGTGTTCTTGGGACCGGAAGGACGGCAGGAAGATTGCAAATTGGCCATTGGTTATTGCAGATTGAAGATCGTGGGGGTCGGGATGTTCTCATTTGTCGCGGTTGGCTTTGACGGTGACAATGGATTGGGCGATGATTTTCGTGAGTTGCGAGCATTTGTCCAGCACGCTGGCCATGCGCGTGTTGGGTATTAGTCCGGCCTTGATGATCAGACGAAGCCAACAGTTCCCCTCTTCCCAACACCTTCCTTTGCGACTTAGCGCCTTGGCGTGAGTTCCTACGTCTTTTCACCAAACACGTGACCATTGATCACGCAAAGGCGCCAAGGCGCAAAGGACGAACAGCCGCCATATCTTTCATTGAGTCCTTACTCCTGCAAGCCGTTGACAACCCGACTGATTCCATCCTTAACCAGTTCCTCGCCGAAGTTGATCAACAAGCCAAGACGTTTGTCGGCCAGCCGCAGATAGGTAAGAAGCTGTTTCTTGTGGACAGGGCTCACCCGCTCCACCGATTTCAGTTCGAGAATTACCTTGTCTTCAACAATCACATCCGCGCGAAATCCTTCGTCAAACCGAATCGAATCGTAAACGATCGAGATTGGCCGCTGCCGATCGACGCGAAGGCCACGTTTCTTCAACTCGTGTGCAAGCGAAACCTCGTATACGCTCTCCAGTAAACCTGGGCCGAGTTCCGTGTGGATTCGATAGGCACCGTCGACCACTTCCCTGGCAATCTCGTTCTCGGTCATCTTGCCTCCCAACACCTTCCTTTGCGACTTAGCGCCTTGGCGTGAGTTCCTACACCCTTGCCCTCCTCAGCACGGGGAGCAAACGATGCCTGACTGCATTTCCCCATTTCATCATGCATTTCTCTCCGGATAAAGCCTCAATGCTTCCGTCCACGTCTGCATCAGCCCGCGCGACACGTTTCGTTCGACGGGTAATTCCAGCGGCCGGCCACGGGCGTCGAGAATCAGCCCGACCGTACCGCCAACGACCTCTCGGGTCACCGGCTTGCCGGGTCCTTCGCCGAGGTCGAAGCCACGCGCGGGCTCGACGGTCACCGTTGCCTTCTCGCCTTCCCCGAGGGGCAATAGGCGCAACTGCCCGACGTGCATTTCGCCCGACTCGGCGAGCGTGGCGCCTTGGATCGTGTAGCCAAAGCAAGGCTTGTCCTGTTTGCCATGCCCTCGGGGCGCGATACACGTTCCCAGATAGATCAGGCAGTCGCGCTGGAACACTTCCATGGCCGCCCGGTCGTGAACCTGGGCCAATACGCCCAGGTGGGGCATCATGAAGATGCTGTCCTTGGCCAGCGTCGTAAATCCCTCGGGCGCGAAGGCGTCGACCAGCATGGCCGCCGTCTGGTGCATCCGCGGGGCGTGGGAAAGAACGCCGCCGGACCCGACCAAGAGATCGAGTTTCATGTTGTCGACGATCGTTTGGCCGCTGCTCTGCTGGCTGAAGGTGTCGCCCACGGTCCGCTGCTGCTGCACGCCCTGCAGCGTGGTGGCAAATTCCTTGTGCTGCTTATAGGCCAGTCGAAGCGCCTCCCGAGCGATCCCGTGCTCGAAAACCAGCGCCTCGCGCGATTGGGGGATCGTCGTGGGGCGAATCATCTTGTTCTTCACCCGATTCCGCAGCTCGCGCTCGTCCATGTTGAAATGAACCCAGCGGAGTACGTTGGCCATGGTCGCCTCGGCGCAGACGTTGGAGATCGAATAGCTCATCCCCAGGTTGGCGCTGACGGTCCGGTTGAACTTGCCCGAGAAGACGCTGAACACGTCGGTCGTCGCTCCGCCGATGTCGACTCCCACGACGTTGATCGCTTGCTGCTCGGCGATCGTCTGCAGGATATTGCCCACGGCGCCGGGGGTCGGCATGATCGGGGCGTCGGTCCACTCCATCAGCTTATGGTAACCCGGTGCGTGGGCCATGACGTGTTCGAGGAAGACGTCGTGGATCTTATCCCGCGCGGGGGCCAGGTGCTCGACTTCCAGCGTGGGTCGCAGGTTGTCGACGGTGGCCAAATCAAACGACTCGTCCAGCGTGTCGCGAATCAACGGCGCGGCATCCTCGTTGCCGGCATAGATCACCGGCAGCCGGTATTCGCTGCCGAACCGCGGTTGGGGTTTGGCCGGGGCGATCAGTTCGGCGATCTGCACGACGTGCGTGGTTGTGCCGCCGTCGGTACCGCCGGAGAGCAGCACCATGTCGGGGCGGAGTTCGCGGATGCGCTGGATCTGCTCGTGCGGACGGCGCTTGTCGTTGGAGGCGATCACGTCCATCACGATCGCCCCGGCGCCCAGCGCGGCCCTCTTGGCGCTGGCCGCGGTCATCTCGCGAATCACGCCGGCAACCATCATCTGCAGACCGCCCCCGGCACTGGAGGTGGAGATGTACAAATCGCATCCGTCGGCACCGGCCGCCGGTTGGAGGATTCGACCATCGCCGCCGATCAGTTTTCGGCCGGCCAACTCGCCCACCTCGGTCACCGCGTTGACCACGCCGATGGTGACGTCGGCAAAAGGCTCTTCCACGCTGGTCGGCGCTTCGCCGCGATAGGTTTGCCGATAGTGACCGTCGATCTTCTCGATCAGGATCGCCTTGGTCGTCGTGCTGCCGCAGTCGGTCGCCAGGATGACGTTGATCTTCTCGGGCTCGATTTGCTTCATCGTCCTAATTCAAACGTTGGTTGTCGTTGCAGCGGGGCAGCGGGCAGCGGGGCAGGGTAGGGCGGTTCATGGCAAACCGTCGGCGGAAGAATCGCTGGCCGGCGACGCGCCTTCGGCAGGGGAATCGCACGACGGCCCGTCTTCCGGCGCCGCCGGCTGATCGGCCTCGGCTTCGAGGGCTTCGATGCGCCGGCACAGGTAGTCGACCGAGCTGCGCCGTTCCAGAAAGGTCGCAAACTCGCCATACGCCCGGCGATCGAGCAGGACCGTGGCGACGGGTCCGAAGAAGTGCATCAATTGGGCCGATAGATAGTTCAACGGCCGGCACATTTCCAGCAACATCAGCGCCGGCGTAGCCATCCGTCGGCGGACGACCGCTCGACAAACGCGATCGGCCACGGCGCGCTGGCCTTCGGTCGGCTCGCCCGAGGGGTCGGAGTTCACGGCAAAGGCATGCCGAAACCACTTCATTCGCTTTCTCCGCGGGCGGTTGTGGCAGCGATCGAGCGCATGTGCGCGCGGACGCACCGCAAGACATCGTCGCCGGCGGTGCCGAAGAGCAAATGCATGCCCCGATAAGCGTCCAGGCGGGATTGCCGGCCGCGGGTCGACAAGTAGACACCGAACCGGTCGTACCGGAACCGCCGGATCCGCGACCAGTCGAAATGCCGGCTGCCGAACAAGTACGAGGCGGTCACCCCACGGCCATCGATGGCGAAACGGCTGGGAAAGAAGAAGCGGCTGAGCGAGGCCACCATCACGACCACCGCCCCCAAGCCCCACCAGGGACCGCCAGCCAGCCAACAAGCACCGGCCGTCGCGCCGACGGCCAGGGCGGCAAACACCGCCGCGCCGGGGCGCTGCCGGGCGGGATGCGCTCGCCACGTCAGTTCTCCCGCCGAATCGTTCATCTGCTCCGCCTTCGTCTTTTCCGCGTTCGTCATCACCCGAGACCGCCGAAGACCCAGTATCGTCGCTCTTGACCGGTCGGAAACTCGGTAACGAGCATAGCGGTCAGCGCAATTAGACCAACGTTGCATTATACAACGAGTGGGTGGGAGGCTGCAAGGACACGCCCGGCGGGCCCCGGCGGACGGAAGGCTGCAAATTGGCCATTGGTGGGTGTAAATTGGGGTCGGGATCATTCCGGCCCGCCGCCCCCCGGCCGATTTGCCAGACGCCCCTTTGTGACCTACTCTTTCGGTTGAAGGGGCTTGTGCTGGTGGTACGGTTTGCCTCCGCGTGCGTACGCCGTTTACCGGGTTCCACCCTCTTGAGTAACGAGGTCGCAACGACCATGACTCCACCGGAATTTCCGTCCGTCGATTTGCATTCACTGCTGACTGCCGATCAACTCCCGGCAATGCCCCAGAGCGCCGTCAGCCTCTTGTCGGTTTCGCAGGACCCGACCGCGGGACCGGCGGAGTTCGCCATTCCGATCGAAGCCGACCCGGGACTCACCGTACAAGTACTCCGCTTCGTCAACTCGTCGTATTTCGGTCTAAGGCACGAAATCACCAACATCAAACAGGCGATCACGCTGGTTGGCATGCGGGCGATTAAAAATTTCGTACTCTACACCGCCGTGTTTGGCATGATCCCCGACCCCAAGTGCGGCCCGTTTGAACTCAAAAAGCTCTGGCAGGACTCGCTGCGTCGCGGCCTGTTTGCCCGGGCGATGGGCAAGACGCTGGGATTAAAGGAAGCCGAGGAGCCGTTTGCCGCTGCCCTGCTACAAGACATGGCCGTGCCGTTGTTGGCCAAAGAAGTGCCCGAGGCTTATGATACTCTGTTCGGTGCGCGCTCGGACAGCAACTGCCGGGTGCGACTTTCTCGCTTGGAGGAGCATGTATTCGGATGGAACCACGCCGAAGCCGCCGGAATCATGGCCCGCCAGTGGGAACTTCCCGAGGGGTTCGCGACCCTGATCGAAGACCACCTCACCGTCAACGAGTTGGTTCACCACGCCGACAGCGAGCCGGGCAAGCTGGCCGTGGCCATGTCGGCCTTGCTGCCCAACGCCAGCGATCCGGGTTGGGCGGAATACAGCCAATTCGAGAGCTACTACGAGCAGGCCCGTCCGGCCAGCGGACCCTCGGCCGCCGAACTACTCGTCCGGGTCGATCGGGAGTTCGACGACATCGCCCCCTTACTACGCATCACCCCACCGGAGACCTCGTTGGCCGACACGTACAACGAAGTAGCTGCTATCGAGGCCGAGTAGCCCTTCCGCCGAAACGTCCCACAGTCGCCGGACCCGCCGACCTTCGTTGGTGGATCCGGTTTCTTGTGTGGTCGCTGCTAAGCTCGAAGTTCATCTAGCGCCCGGGCGCAGGCCTCACGAACCAGCGGATCGGGATCCTCAAGACCTTTGGCCAACGCGAGTTGCCCGCTCGCGCACGGCCGGTTGGCCAGCACGATTGCCGCGTTGCGAAGCAGTCCGCCACGCCGGGCGCGCCAAAGGGGCGACTGGCGAAATCGTTGCCGGAATGCCGCGTCGTCGAGATCAAATAGGGCCGCCAGGTCCATGTCGGTTCCCGATGCCTTAGGCCGAAGACTCGGCTCCTCCGTCACCGGCGTCCGTCGATTCCAAGGGCACACGTCCTGGCACACATCGCATCCGAACAGCCGGTCGCCGACGCCCGGGTGAAGATCGGCCGGTATGGAGTCGCGCAGCTCGATGGTCAAATAACTGACGCACCGCCGCGCGTCCAACCGGCCGTCGCCGAGCAACGCACCGGTGGGGCAAGCGTCGAGGCACGCACGGCACGAACCACAGTGATCGGCAAGATACGGCTCGTCCGGCTCCAATTCCGCGCCGCTGAGCAGAGCCGCAAGGAAGAACCAACTGCCCAATTGCCGATTCAACAGCATCGTATTCTTGCCGATCCACCCCAGTCCGGCAAGCCGCGCGAAGGTACGTTCCAACAGGGGTGCCGTATCGACAACTCCCCGAACCGGCACGCCGGGAAGCAACTCGCGATGGAAGTCGGCCAGATCGTGCAGACGATCGCGGATCAAATCGTGGTAGTCGTCTCCCCAGGCATAACGAGAGATGGACCCCCGCCCCGGCTCGGGGTTTCTCGGCTCTTCGGTGCGGTAGTTCACCGCCAGCATCAGAATACCACGGACTCCGCCCAGCACGTGCCGTGGGTGACGGTAGGCCCGGGCTCGATCCGGCAGATAGCCCATCGTGCCCGCATACCCGGCACCGAGCCATTGATCGAACCGATCCAGATCC
The DNA here is from genome assembly GCA_964444795.1 of uncultured Planctomycetaceae bacterium. Classification (GTDB taxonomy): domain Bacteria; phylum Planctomycetota; class Planctomycetia; order Pirellulales; family Thermoguttaceae; genus JABMRP01. The sequence goes on along the minus strand of CAYUIQ010000114.1, from coordinate 13,164 downwards.
GGCGGCGTCACGGCCGGGCATACTCCGGCCAGATCGAACCCCCGGCGCCGAGCCTCCGCTTTCAATTGGGTGGTAATCGAGGGGGTAGTCATCCGGCGCCTTTTGTCACGAGCCGACGATTGCGGTACACTGAATTGTATGGCAACGGCCGCCGGGTGCCGAGGGATCGCGCCGGCAGTCGGGCAGCGAACCGCTTTTTTTGACAACTGTGTTTTGAAAGGCCGTGCGATGGGCTCCGCAGAAAGATGGCTTGGCGCGTTAACGGTCTGTTTGGCCGTGGTCGGGTGTGGTCCGGCCGTTTCCGACGAGGAGCTGGGAACGCTCGTCATCGACCCGTCGAAGATTCCCGGCGCCGAAGAGCCTTACGCCCCCCCCCAACTGGATTCCCCGCTGGATACACCAACAGCCGCCGCCGACGACGAGACTCCAGCGAAGCAGGACTCGCCCTGACAACGGTAGAGCACCGTTCTTCTCGTCATGGCAACTGGCGACCCTCTTCCTGGCGGCACTTCGCCCCCCGATACGGGAAGGAGAAGCCATCGCCCAGCCCAGTCTATTCATGCCTCTCGCAATCGCATGACACACTGTCGTAGCTACGTTCGCCAGAACGTGGCCGTAACCCTTGGCTGAGAACCACGTTCTGGCGAACGTAGCTACAAACCGATGAATAATCCTGCCCAGCGGCGCGACACGGTTTTTCCGGTCCTACGGATTTTTCGGGTTGCAATAAAGGAAAGATAGATTAGTCTGGAATAATAGGTAGTGTCCGCAATATAGACTAACTGGGAAGATATCGATGACAAGAAAAATCGTAGCGACCGCAGTCATGTGCGTAGGCCTGTTTGTTGTTCTTCCGGGCGCTGCTTCCGCGCAAGACAGCGGGGCGTCGTCGTGGGGATGGGGGCCTGGAGCGGCGGGCCTCTGGTTTTCGCCCAACTTCTACCAGAAAGAGCGCCTTCCTTACTTCTCCGTCCACCCGCCGGTGTATTATAAGGATGCTCCCGTGGCGCGTACGTACGGCTACAGCCCGTTCGCCTATCCGGTGGGCACACGCACCCCTAATGTGGGTCCAGCGGCGCCGGTCACGATTCGCAACCAATTCGTTCCCCGCAATGTGACGAAGGCAGCATCTCGGGATCTGGTGACGCAGACGCCACGGCGAATCGTCAACCCATACTACCGCGACCCGTCCGGAGCAAACCCCTCCGCAGCGGAGTACCTGGCCGACGATCGTCGCTGGCCGTAGGCGGCCGAGGGATTGCGCGTTGAGATTCGCTGCGGGCCGCTGAGAATCGGTCTGGACACAGGCCGAGAAATCGGTAATCTATCGCTGCCGTATTTCTCTTCTCGTATCTCCTCGCTGCCACATCCTCCTAAGGTGGAAAGGAATCTGCCTGATGAGACGTTTTGCCGCGCTGGCTGTGGCCGTCTGCAGCCTCTACGCCGTCGGCGGGTGTGCCGACCGATGCAGCAACGTCGACCCATTTTGGGGGCGCACTCGGGTTGTACCACCGGCAACAGGTTGCTACTCCCAGCCGCCGATCCAAACCGCGCCGTCCGATCCGAGTTATGATGGTTCGCTACGGCCGGGCGCTATGCAGGGAACGGGCGGCGCCGGGCAAATCAACCCGACCAGCCCGCAAACGTTCGCTCCCGCGGACGGCCTGCAGCCGCTGAAGAGCAGTCGCGCCGAATCGCGTTCGGCGCCGTTGGTCCAACATGGCGACAGTCGGCCGCTTCAGAGAGGACTCGAACCGAACTCACCCTCACCGGAGTCGCCGGTTGGCCAGGTTGCCGCTTCCAGCGCCGCGGCAACCGACCGACCGGCGGTCCCCGGTGAGCTCACGATACGCCCCCGTGAGCCCACGATACGCATCGTCGAGCCGACCGCCGTGCTGGCCGCCCATCGACCGAGCCGCTCCGAATCGCACGTTGCCGGGGCTCCGGACCGGGTAGAGGGCGTTGTCGATATTGTGGACTTGCCCAATGGGCGAGCGATCCCGGAATCTCCCGGATCACCCCCCCAGAAGGGCGGCATACAGCTTGCCTCGGCGACCGCTGAGGCTGATAGCCTGCCAACCGAGGTGCGTTTCGCTTCGTTGGAAACGCCGGTGGTGATCGATTCGCCGTTGGACAACGCCACGGAAACGGCGGACGAAAGCGCTCGATACGGCTACGACTCCCAGTATGGCTGGCTCCGGGGGAAGTTGGAGTACTCGCCGGTCAAGAAACGTTGGAAGTTGCGATACATCCCCATCGATGGGGCGACCGACGAGCATGGCGGCAGCGTCGTATTGTCCGATGCGTCGGCACTTGGCGGATGTGAGCGGGGCGATTTCGTCGAGGTTAGGGGGCAGCCCGCGGATCGAGAAGACGGTCCGACCGGTGTTGCGCCGGAGTACGACGTGAGTTCGCTGAAACGGCTCGATTCGTGAGCGCCCGGCGGCCGCGCACAAGCGTCTTTCCGCGGAGATCCGGGGAACAATGTTTCCGCCTGCCCGGTGCGTCGCTCTCCCCAAGCTCCAGCCGCGCGGTATACTTGCCTTAAGACAAGGTTCGCCCGGCCCGGATTTCCTCCGCTGTCGCGGATCAAGTGACGGGTAGGGAGGCCCCAGAGACGCTCCAGGAGCGAGAGGCAAGAGAGGAACCAACCACGTGGGTGCGATTCCGACGGGACTTCGAGCGAGACTGGCGACGATTGGCGCGGGACCGGTAGGGCGGCGTCTTGCCCGATGGGCGTCGTTGATCCCCCGGATTGCGGCGCTGGAGCCGGAGTTGCAGCCTTTGAGCGACTATGATATCCGCAAGCGAAGCCTTTCGCTGCGCTATCGCGCGAAAAGCGGGGAGCCGCTTTCGCGGCTTCTGGTCGAGGGGTTTGCGTTGGTACGCGAAGCGGGGCGGCGGACGATCGACATGCGGCATTTCGACGTGCAGTTGCTCGGCGGCATTGCCATGTTTCACCGGTCGATCGTGGAAATGCAGACGGGCGAGGGGAAGACGCTCACCGCCACGTTGCCGCTCTATCTGTTTGCCCTGCCCGGCAAGGGAGCTCAACTGGCCACGGTCAACGATTACCTGGCCCGACGCGATGCTCAGTGGATGGAACCGATTTTCAAGTTGCTGGGACTGACTGTCGGGGTGGTTGAATCGCAGATGCCGCAACCGCAACGGCGGAAGTCGTATGAGTGCGATATCACCTACGGAACGGCCAAGGAATTCGGGTTCGATTTCCTTCGCGATCGCCTCTTGCTGCGTCGTCTTCACGAAGGGCAGACGGACGTAATCGGGGCCATGATGGGCAAAGGGAAGGCCGTCCAAAACGAGAAGCCGGTCCAGCGAGACGCCTATTTCGCCTTGATCGACGAGGCCGACAACATCCTCATCGACGAAGCCCGCACCCCGTTGATCATCAGCGCCCTGCCCACCGAGGAAGAGCGGCTGGCCGTGGAATGCTACAAGTGGAGCGCCACGGTGGCCGGCGAGTTTGTCGAGGACGAAGACTACGAATACGACCACGAGAAGAAGACCGTCGATCTGACTCGCGAGGGACGCCGGAAGATCCGCACGCTGGCCAAGCCCGAGGCCATGGACGCCGTCGGAAACGTGAACATCTACCAATACATCGAACGGGCGATCAAGGTCGATCGGTCGTTTTCGCTCGATCGGGAATACGTCGTCCGCGACGGCGAGATCGTCATCGTCGACGAATTCACGGGCCGGTTGGCCGAAGGCCGCAAGTGGCGCGAAGGCATTCACCAGTCGATCGAAGCGAAGGAAGACGTCGAGGTCACGGTGGCCACCGGGCAGGCAGCGCGGATCACGATCCAGGATTTCTTCCAGCGGTACGATAATCTGGCCGGAATGACGGGCACGGCGGCTAGTTCGGCTCGCGAGTTGCGCAAGATTTATCGCTGCCGGGTCGTTCCCATTCCGACCAACCGGCCGGCGATCCGGCGCCGCCTCGACGAACGGGTCTTCGGCGGCGAGAGCGCCAAATGGGAGGCCATGGTTGAGGAGATCTGCCAACTGCACGCCGAGGGACGCCCGCTGCTGATCGGGACCCGCTCGATCGACAAATCGGAACACCTCTCCTCGCTGCTCGAGGCCGTGGGAATCGAGCATCAGGTGCTCAACGCCAACCACGTTGAGGCGGAAGCCGAGATCGTTGCCGGCGCCGGCGCCCTGGGCAAGGTCACCGTGTCGACGAACATGGCCGGCCGCGGAACGGACATCAAACTGGGCGAAGGCGTCGCGGAACTGGGTGGACTGCACGTGATCTGCACCGAAATGCACGACTCGGCCCGCATCGATCGGCAGTTGGTCGGGCGCTGCGGACGGCAGGGCGACCCGGGAAGTTTCCGCCAGTATCTGGCCCTGGACGACGAGATCCTGCTGACCGGATTCGGCCCGAAAAAGTCGCGGAAGTTCAAGGCGCAAGGCGAGGCTACGCCGGGCGACGTCGAGCAGCCGCCACGCACGTTCCGCGTCGCGCAGCGGAAGATCGAACGCCGCCATTTCCGCCAGCGCAAGACGATGATGTACTTCGAGAAAGAGCGGAAGAAGATGCAGCGACAGATGGGCCAGGATCCGTATCTCGATTCGACGAATTGAACCCGCCGGGGACCCTACCGCCGGGCGTTCAGTCGCGGTTTGAGAATAACCAGAGCGATGACCACGGGAATGGCAAAGAGAAACCAGCGGGGGCGAACGGCCAACACAATCACCAAAACCGGGATCGTTGCCAGTGCCCACCCGGGCATTCTCTCGACTTCCTTGTAAGCCAGCCACCAGACGGCCATCAGCGCCCCGACGCGCCAGCAGGCCGCCTCGAATTGCTGGTATCCGTCCGCACCGGGCGGCCAAATCCAGAACGCGGCCGCGCCGAGGATCAGCAAGATCGCAATGATTCCCACGGCAGTACGGCGCATTCGATCAATCGTTCCCGAGAAATGAATCCAGTGCCACGGATTACTAATCGCTAATCGCTAGCAACGAGCCCCTACTTCCTGTCCAGCATGTCGATCCAGCGCGCCAACTCGGCCCGCTCGTCGTCGTCGAGCGCTCGGGGAGTTTCGCCCAAGTCCTTGGCGGTGACCGGGTATTTCATTTCGCGCAGGCGTTTCACCGCGGCCGTATTCGCCTTGGCCGCATCCGACTTCTCGCTCGTGGCCAGATAGAAGGCAAGACGGTGGATGGCATCCAACTCCGACGGGCGCCCGGTCACCGCGGCGTCGACGGTCGCAATGCCGCGCACCAGATCGCGTTTCTCCAGCGCCACGCGATAAGCCAACTGACCGCCTCCTTGCCGGCCGCCGGCAACGATTCGGGTCGCGTCGACCGTGTAACCGGCCACCACTTCGTCGAGCAATTTGCCGACCAGGGTCAACTCCGTCGGCTTCCAGCTCGCCGGGTCGGCCGCTTTCGGGGCCAGCAGGATCAGATCGTATCGCTCGCAAAGCGGCTTCCAGTCGGCGATCAACTTGTCGGGCTCCAATCCGCCGGGCCCGTGGAGCCAAACCACCACCCCATGCGCCACGGCCGGATCGTATCCCGCCGGCACGTACGCCCAGGCGTCGTTGGGCAACTCGGGCACCTTCAGGGCCACCTTGCCGACGTCCGGGCGATCGCCTTGATACGCCGGGCGCGAGGGGCGGGCCGGGGGGAGAGCGTCCGGCGGAAGCGCCTCGGGCAGTCGCCCCAGAGTGACGGTGAATTGCATCGGCGCATCGCCGCGCCGCAAGTCAATCGTTACTTCGTCGTCCGGCGCCGCGGCGGTGATTTGCTCGTCGAACGACGGGAGATCGGCAACCGGCTTCCCGTCCAACGCGACCAGCACGTCGCCGGCGACAATCGTGGCCTCCTCGGCCGGGCTGCCCGGATACACGTATCGGACGACCACGCCCTGGCTCGCCGGATCGTCGGCACCGGCGGCCGGACGCATCGGCAGGATGCCGAGAAACGCGTGTTCGTAAGGAATCAACTCCGCGGCCAATTCAATGGCATCGACTTTCACTTCGTCGTCGCCCCGCTTGTACGTCAGGGCAACCGTATCACCGGCCCAGAGCCGCCCGAGCGCCTCCTTGATTTGTGCCGCCCGAACGATCGGTTGGCCTTCGATCTGGACGATCCGATCCCCGGCCTTCAACCCGGCCTCGGCGGCCGGTGAATTGGGTCGGCACCCGGCAAGGACGGGTTCCTCGATCGACAGATTACCCTTTTTCAGGGTGATTCCCAACAGACCGGGGCGCAAATCCTCGCCCGTTTTCAACCGTGGAACGATCTCGGCGGCGACGGCGTAGCCGGGCACGGCAAAGGCGATTCCCGAGTCGTACCACTCGACTCCCGCCACTTCGTCGCCCCCTTTGGGCGAAAGGGGCACGAGGATTCCCAGCACGCGGCCGCGGACGTCGACCAGCGGACCGCCGTAGTTGTTGGGCGAAACGGCGGCATCGGTTTGAATCGCTTTTCCCCAGACACGGTTTCGCGCGCTGAGCACGCCGACGGCCACGTTGGGACGCGCCGCCTCGAATGTGCGCCCCACGGCAATCGTCCACTGTCCCACGCGCATCTCGTCGCCCGGCGCCATCTCCGGCACGACGAGCGGTTGGTCGACTTCGATCTTCAGCAACACGAGCATGCGACTGTGGTCGGTCGCAACCAGCCGGGCCGGCTTCCGCGTGCCGTCGGCCAATTGGACGAGAATCGAGGCGGGTCGATGGCGGAAATTGAACGCGCTGGAAACGACGAATCCGTCGGCGCCGACGACCGTTCCGCTGGTCGGGCCGGTGCCGATGAGCACTTTTCCGACACGTTCCAGCCCGCCGATCGTTTCGATGCGCACCACCGACGGGGCGACTCGATCGACGGCCGCGCGGATGGCCTGCTGTTCGAGCAATTCCAGGTCCTCGGCCCGGGCGGTCGCCGAACCGCCCCACGACAGACAACCGAAGATCACGGCTGTGGCCCATATCGCGGCCAACGGCACGGCGGATAGGCGTACTGGTGGATTACCGATCATGGTCGCTCGTCTCCGGACTCCGGACTGGCTTGTAGGAGGATTTCGCGCAGCACCTGATCGCGCAACACGGTCAGCCGCACGGCGTCCTCGTAATCGATATACTCCAGCTCCGCCCGCAGCGCCTTGCACGACTGGATCAGGTGATCGCCCAGCAAGACCACGAGATCGTCGGGCAACAGGCCCTCGGCTGCCGCGGGCGTGCCGGGACGAACTTGATCGATGTATGGGGGTGTGCGCTCCATGACGTCGGGCACCATAATGATCCCCAACAGCGACAGCGTCAGCGCCCGGTCGGGTTTGCGCAACTCGTCCTCGCTCTCGGAGTCGCGGGGGACAAACTTGCCGTCGCGGATCTGCTCGACCGATTGGCGAAACTCCGGCACGGGGATGGCGTAATTCAGCCATGTGTTGTTTCCGGCGTTGCGGAGCTCCTTGCCCAGCATCCCCAGCAATCCGCCGGCCCGAGTGACCAAGGCGCCTCCGGCGGCACCCGGGTTGTTGGTGCCCGCATCGAGCACGTAGACCGAACCGTCGTAGGGCGTTTCGAACGACCCGCGGCGGGCGGCCAGACTAGTCTTCACCGAAACGATCCCGTGCTGCACGCTCGCCGGCTCGTTGCCGGTGGCCACGCCGAAGAGATTGCTGAAGGCCAGTACGCGCGTGCCCGCGCCACCCTCGACCGCCTGGCCCAAGTCGAAGCAGGGGAGATCGGCGGCCTCGATTTTCAGCACGGCAACTTCCAGGTGCGGATCGGCCCCCAGCAGCTTCGCCTCGAACTTGCGGCCGTCGTCCAGCGTGACGGTGATGTAGTCGGTGTCGAGCACGTAGCTCCACACGGTCACGATATGCCCCTCGGGCGAGACGAGGAATCCGCTCTGGTAGGCCTCCAGACCGCGAAAACCGCCGGCACCGTAGATCTTGACCACTCGGGGGCCTACGGCGGCAATCGTGTCGTCGACCGCCGCGCGGGCCGGCCGCGCGCCGGCCAAGCCACCTGCGGCCAAAAGCAGCGACAGGGCCAGGATCGACGGCGTGCCGCGAATCAATGCGAGAAAAGTGCGACGTCGGGTCATTACGGATCGGCCTTTTCAAAGGTGCATGCGTCGAGTTGGAATTTGCCGTAGTTCCGGTCTCCGTGACGTACTTCCATCCCTGAGGGAACAAACCGCCCGTCGGCCTCGTGATGGTCGCTGAAATAGACCTCGCAAGGATCGACGTCGTCGTCGGGGAACATTTCGACGCCCAGCAAATGCCCCGTTTCCGGATCGAAGAGAAAATGGCAGACCACGGCCTGGTGGGTACCGACCAAAACGTCGACCATCTGATCGCGGCCGGCAAGCGGCCCTCTCTCCAACGGCATCGTGCCGAGGTAATAGACGTCGCCGAACTTGCCGTACCCCAACACCGCCAGACGCCGCCACATGTGCAACGTCAGCAGAAGCCCACCGCTGCCGCGAGGCTGAAGCGACTGGCCCAGTTCGTCGCCGGCGATCCAATTGTGTTCGGCGTCGGGCGACGTGAGCCGGCCGTCGGCATCGGTGAGGCGAATCGTACACTTCGCGCCGCCTTCCGATTTGCCGGAGAGGGTCCACGGCCCGTCGAGCCCCTGCAAATCGCCCGAGGCGGTCCATGCCTCCAGCACGCGCTGCCGGTGCAGTTTATTGAAGTAGTAGTTCGAAAAGCCCGATTTCGCCTCGAAGAGTTTCTTCACTTCCGCGGGCATCGGCGGCGGCGCATGAGCACCACCGATGGGCATCGGTTGCCCCGGGCGGATGGGAATTGGATGTCCCGGGCGGATGGGGATCGGCTGGTTCGGCTTTTCCGGATCATCGCCGGGGGCGGGCGCATCGCCGCCGGGAGCAGGCGTCTTGGGTTGCGGCGTCTGGTCCTCCGGTTTCTCGGGCTTGGGAATCGGCTGTGGCACGGCGCGGCGACCGCCCCCCGCTTTGCGCAGCAACTCGGCCGGGGAATGGACGCCCTCGAGCCGGACCAGTGTGTCGACCCGTTTACCGTCGCGGCGATAGCTCAGGCCGACGCGCCATCCATTGGGGTAAATCCCCAGGACGTTCTTGAATCCGTTGGTGGTAAGAATCGGCCGCCCGGCGAAGCGGACAATCTCGTCGTCGAAGCGCAGCCCGCGGCGGTACGCGTCGCTCGTTTCGAGCACGTCGCTGACGACGACCCGGCCATCCTCGTCCGAGGCGACCGTGGCGCCCAGAGTGGCATGATCGACGACGCGGCCGCTGTGCAAGTAGCCGAGGAAGTTCTTGATCTGGTTGATCGAGATGGCGTACGCGACCCCCACGTTGACGCGTCCTCGTTTCTCGAACGACCCGCGCCCGTTGATCCCCAGCAGTCGCCCCTCGGCGTCGAAGAGCGGCCCGCCCGAATTGCCGGGATTGATCGAGGCGTCGGTCTGCAGACAGTCGGCATATTCCAGCAGGGTCCCCGACGGATACTGGTAGCGATGCACTCCGGAGAGAATGCCGTAGGTGACGGTGGGCTGAAAATCGGTGGCCAGGAGGAACGGGTTGCCCATGGCGAAGACCCAGTCGCCGGGGGCGGAACGATCGCTATCGCCAAGCTCGGCGTAGGGAAAGTCGTCGCGTCCCAGCAGTTTGATCAGGGCCACGTCGCCGGTCGGATCGATGCCCACGATGACCGCGTCGTAGAGTTTTCCGTCGGCCATGCCACATTTCATCGCGTTGCCGCACGGCTTGACGACGTGAAAGTTGGTCAGCGCGTATCCGTCGGGCGAAATGACCACGCCGGAGCCGCCCCCTTTTCCCTGGGAGGAGAAGACGGCCAGCACGCCGTCTTTGGCCCGGTCCATGGCGGCGATACGATCTTGCTCGGCTTGGAGCACGGCCGGATCGACGTCGGCCCGCGCGGGCGAAAGCCACACCGTCGAAAGACCGCCCAACAAAGCAAGTGTTCCGAGGAGGAATCCGTATTTCATTTACTCACCCTCGCCTGGCAAAGGTCGAGATGGTCGGACAGGTCAAGCTGCTCGCCGAAGTCGACCAGAATACCCAGCCGGCGCACGCCGGTCAGATCGAGATCGATCGGCAGGGGATCGTCCTGGCCGGTGACGGTCGCCTCCAACAGAGTTTCGCCGTCGCCGGTAATCACCAGTCGCACGTGTCCCCGCGGACGCACCCGATCGTCGATCCCGGCGATCGCCTTGAAGCGACTGAAACGGCCGGGCAGTCGGTAAACCAATTGCGTGCGGCTGTGCAGCGCAAGCCCTTTGGCGTACTCCACGCCGGCCAGCCGAAGCGGACCCTGCTCCAGGGCCCGATCCTGACGGGGAGCATAGAACGACGCCAGCGCCGGCGGAATCCGAGCCGGACTGAAATAGGGCGTCCACTCGGTCGTCTCCGGCGCTATATCGCTTAGGTAAATCACTTTCCCCCGGGAGAAATCGAGCTTCAACACATCGCCCAGCGGTCGCGCAACCTCCGTCCCCGTCGGCGTGGTCCAGGTCAACGTATCACCGGATACCGAAACGGCCGCCGCCGACCAGATCGAACCGCCGACATCGATCACGTGGCAGAGCGATTCGGGCATTTGCCTTCCCGGCGGGTGACGGTACACCAGACCATGGACTTTGGTCCGTTTGACCGGCAGTACGTCGCCGTCGAGTTCGAACTTGACCGTCTCCTCGTCGATATCTCCAAGCACGCCGGAATAGTAGTTCAGCGCCTCGCCCTTGATCGCGATCAGCACGTCGCCGCTGAGATCCAGGCCAACGATGCGAGTCCATTCCTGGAGCATCTCGTCGTTCTGCTGGCGCAACCGCACCGTGGCCACGTCGGCGGTGGGGATCTCAAGGACTCGACCACCCACCAGCGTCACCTGCGCGCGATCTCCGGTGGCGGTGACCTGTTGGGCAAGGATGGAGGAGCCGTCGACGAGTTGCACCCAGGCGCCGATCGATTCCGGCGTCAGGGCGGTCGTTCCCTTGGGAGCAACCCCCATCACGCTCTTGGTGGCCAGGCGCACGGGACCATCGGCCGTTTGGACCGCGATTTCCTCGGCGGTTACTTCGATGAACGAACCCGTGTGGGTCTCTCCGGCAACCGTGCGAACTTCCACGTCCACGGCCCCGGCACAGATCACCGAAGTCAACACAAAACTCCACATCACTGGTTTACTCTCCTTCTCGTGGGACGGCTCTTCACTCGCCCTCGGTGGCGGCCAGCCGACGGAAATACTCCTCGATAATGTCCCGGTAATGGGCGGGGAAATCCTCGCCGATGGCTTGCATCGCTTCTTCACGCTCCTTCTCGGGCAAATTACCCCAGTCGCTCTTGCTGCCGATATTGCGTTTGGTTACCTCACCCGGGCCTCGGCCACCCATGATCTGGCTGTCCTGCGCCGGGCGGCTCGACTGGATATTGCCGCTGCCGGTACCGCCGGACTGGTTCTGCTGTTCTTCGAGTTCCTTAATCAGTTTGTCGAGCGACTCGATCACCCCGTCCTCGACCTTTCGCACCCGGGGACCGGCACGCCCGAGATCGAGCCGGCGCTCGATGTCCTTCATGCGCCGGGCGATATGCCCCAGACTATCAACCTTCTTGATCGTGCCCAGATCCTCCTTCATGAGCATGGCGACCGAAACGTATCGCTGGGGGCTATGCTCCGATCCGTCGAGCAGGCGATCGATGGTCTTCAAACCGCCTTCGGTATCGAGCAACTGATGATGAATTACGCTCTGGTAGAACAACAGCGTGGCCGGGTCGACAACGTCGCCCGGTTCCAAGCCGGCTAACTGTTCGCCCGCTTCGTCGTACAGGTGCTCACCGGCGAGCCATCGGGCGAACAGCACGCGCAGGTTGTTGGCCACCAGAGGAGGCGTCTTCTCATCGGCCAGCCACGCTTGCGGCGGTGGGACGAGCTCGGTTCGCGGTTTCGAGCACAAGGCGAGCAGCGCCTCGGCTCGCGCGTCGACGGCGGCCGCCGTCTTACAGAGCCGGTCGAACAGCACGCCGGCCGTCGGCTCTTCTTCGGTGGCCGGCCAAAGCCCTTCGACCCGCGTGCGAACGGCGTCGTCGATCGCTTGCGTTTCAAGCCAGACGAATACCTGCTGGCGAACCTCCGCGCCCTCGGGCGGTTGCCAGGGTGATACTTCCTCGGCCGGGACGATGGCTGCAAAACAGGCCGTCACGGCCATCGCCAATACGGCGGGAATCAGTACGCTTCGAATTCCATTCATTGGTTTTTCCCCAAATCGAGATCTCGCGTGATTTCCTGAATACGCGCTTCGCGCTCGGCCAAGCGGTCGAGCGCTTCGAGCAAGTCGGCATCGTCCGCCTGCTCCTCCACAACCAGCCGCGAGTACCGTTCGGTACGCTTATTGACCCGCATCTGTAACGCCCGAATCATGCGGACTTCCGCCAGCAGGTCGACCAACGGCGCGTCCTGCGGCGGTCCCGGCGGAGGCGGCTCGCCGGGGGGCGGCTCGTCTTCCATCTCTTCTTGAGCTTTTTGCAGCGCCTCGATCATCTCCTCCAAGGCGGCGATGATGTCCTCTTCGATCACCTGGGTGATCTCTCCTACTTTGGCGCCGGCCAGCCGCTGTGATACCTGGACCATGTCCAGCCGCACCTGGCGAAGGGCCTCGGGAAAGGCGACCGCCGTGCCGTCCTCCTGCAACAAGGTCAGGGCTTTGTCGGCCTCCAGGACAATATCGTTCTCCTTACTGCCAAGACGCCGCGCCTCGATCTCGTGGTTGTGCGTGCGGGCCTCAACGTCCACCTTATCCAACCGCAATGTCCCCTCATAGACGACCTGCTGGAGACGCAACATCTTGCGGAATCGGGCCTCCAACAAGGCCAGCATGCGCTCGATCTCTTCCTCGCGAAGCTGCCGGAGAATCTCCTCGAGTTCGGCCTTGGCCTGCTCCAGCTCCTCGATCGCTTTCTCCTGATCCTCGACGGCTCCGTCGCGCTTGGCCTCTTCGAGCTTCTTCTTCGCCTCTTCCATCTTCTCCTGAGCAGCCTGGATTCGCTTTCGGGCCGGGTTTTGCTCCTCCTGCTCGCCGGGAGATTTTCCCTCGCCACCGCCGGGCTGGCCTTCACCGGGTTCACCTTCACCGGGTTCACCTTCACCGGGCTCACCTTCACCGGGCTCACCTTCACCGG
>CAYUIQ010000113.1:0-26996 GCA_964444795.1 uncultured Planctomycetaceae bacterium | reverse complement strand
GTTTCGAGTTTTTTCATGCAATTAACGTGAAGGGGTCGCTTCGTTAAGGACTAGGGGTGAATGAGGCTGGTGGAAGCCCGAGCTACGAGAAGGTAAAGAGCGTTGCGGCACACGATGCCGACGCAGTGCCGGATACACCGGATGAGCAGACGGTCAAGGGCGAGAAAGCCCACGACAAAGCACAGCGAAAAGCAAAAACTGCCGCTGTGCGGGCAGAGGAAGCGGAGGCAGAGCACGTAGCGGCACTGAATGAACGAATCCATGTACTTCAAGAAAAGCTCAATTCGCGCGAGGAAGAACTGCGTGAACTCCTGCCCCGCAACGCCGAACTAGAGCAAGCGAGAAGCAACGCAACTCTCAATGGCGGGCTGTCACTAACAGCCGTTGCTGTAGGCGGGCTGTTGGCGAGCATTTCCTCCTTGCTGCCGATGCCATTCAACTATATATCAGGCAGCTTTGGCGCGGCGATGCTCATTTGGGGGCTAGCGTTATCCTGGACCACGCATCGCTTTGGCTGGCCTCCAGAGAAGCGATAATCAGTAGTTCTTCAGCATCTCCTCAAACAGCTCGCCAAAGCTCCAGATGTGCCCGGCAACCCCGGCCATCATGGCAGCCGTCGGCCGCTTGCCCCCTTGCTTTCCCGGCTTCCGGGTCTGCCAGCAGAAATTGTACCAGGCCGCGAACATGGCGAAGGCCGCCTCCAGATTTTCCAGTTTTTTCGAGAAGCACAACGGTCAACACGCCCGCGGTGGCCGTCAAAATGGTCGGCAAGGGATCGCAATATGCCTATTGCGAGAAGGACAAAGCCGGCGACTACCTGAACGGTGGCAAAACCTACAAATTGAGGATTCCGCCCAACGTACCCGCCAAGGATTTCTGGTCCGTTGTGGTTTACGATCCGCGGACTCGTTCCGAATTGCAGACGGATCAACCTTTTCCCAGCAAGAACAACCAGCGCGATGACCTCGCCGTGAATGCAGACGGTTCCGTGGAACTCCTCTTCGGACCCAGCGCACCCAAAGGCAAGGAGAAGAACTGGATTCAGACCGTTCCCGACAAAGGTTGGTTTGTTATCCTGCGACTCTACGGACCGCTGGAACCTTGGTTCGACAAGTCATGGCAGCCGGGTGAGTTCGAGTTGCGCCCGTAAAGGCGGCGGGAATCGAGCCCGCGTCCCGCGATCTGTCCGTGGGAGCTTCCGCGCGCATCGTCGATTCTTTGGATTTCACCGACAGAAGAACCTGCGAACCAGCGCCGCCTTGGCCTCCATCAGGAGACTGAAGAGCGTGGGGACCAGCACCAGGGTGAAGACGGTGGATACCAGCAGTCCGCCCAAGACGACCGACCCGAGGCCGCGGTAGAGTTCGCTGCCGGCGCCGGGGAAGAAGACCAGCGGCGAGAGACCCAGGACCGTGGTTGAGGTGGTCATGAAGATGGGCCGAATCCGCGTCCGCACGCTGGCCAGGATCGCTTCGCCCGGCGTCATCCCTTCTTGGCGAATATGATTGAGCGACTGGTGGACGATGAGGATCGGGTTGTTGACCACCGTGCCGATGAGGATGACGAACCCGAGCATAGTCAGCACGTCGAGCGTTTGCGGCGTACTGTTGGGCAGCAGCGCCAGGTACTGGTTCAACAGAGCCAGCCCGATCAACCCGCCAACCGCGCCGAGCGGCACACTAAAGATGATCACCAGCGGATAGAGCCACGACTCGAACAGGGCGGCCATCAGCAGGTAGGTCAGCAACAGGGCGAGGAGAAAATTCCACCGCAGGGCGTTCCAGGTGGCTAGCAGTTTGTCGGCCGTACCGGCCAGATGAATCTGGTACTCGTCGCCCAGTCTGTCCGACTCGACCAGCGGCTCGACGATCTTCTCGTTGATCTCGTCGATCGCCTGCTCCAGGGGCATGTCGCGCGGGGGCGTGACCGAAATGGTGATCGCCCGTTGCCGCTCGCGGCGGTTGATTTGCTCGGGGCCGCCGGTATAGGTCACGTCGGCCAACCCGTCGAGGCGCGTCATGTCGCCGGACGACGAGTGCATGGTCAGTTGGCGCAGATCCTGCGTGCGATTGGCAAACTGCGGGTCGCCGACGATCGTCAGGTCGATCTTGTCGCCACCAACGTAGTAATCGGTTGCGTACGCTCCGTCAAACGCCGCATCGACCGTGTAGCCCAACTCTTCGGTACTGATGCCCATGTCGGCGGCCTGTTCCAGCTTTCGCTCGATGTGCAACTCGGGACTCTTCAGATCGAGACTCGGCCGTGGAAATGCCCGGCCGCCTTGGACGACTTGGTTCTCCTCGGCGGCGGGGCTGAGCTGGAAGAAGATATCGCGCCCCACATTGATCAGCGGCTGGAGTTCCGGGCCGGTGATCTCGATGTCGACGGTTCGGCCGGTGGCCAGCTCGCGGGAAAACAAACTCCGCTGGCTCGCCCGAACGATGGTGCCCGGCATCTCCGAGGTGAGTTCATAGATCAGCCCCACCAGTTCGCCAGCCCGGTTGGGATCCATCGCCCGAAGCCCCATGAACACCTGACGTCCCCGGGCGACGAAGAAGTAGTCGGCGATCTCCGGAACGTCGGGCCGCCCGGCTTGTTGGCCCTCTTCGGCCTGGGGATCGAAGACGTCCCAAAAGGGGCGCGTGGCCTCTTCCAGTTCGGTGCCGATCTCCAACGACCGGTCGATGTTGTACCCCGGCGGCGGCAACATGATGGCGATCACCAGATTGCGGTTACCCGCCGGCAGATACTCGACTTGCGGCATCATCGCGTAGCTCAATCCGACCGCCGTTGTGACGAACGCCGCCACGACCGCCAGACGGAGCCAGGCACTGCGTTGCAGAAACCGATTGACGCCGACCACGCCGTCGACGAACCGGCCGGCCTGCGCATCGACCACGCTGAGCACTTGCCTCAAGGGGTTCGCCCCGGCAACGCGGTCGCCCGGGGAGTCTTCGTCGCCGGAGCCGGACGACGCCGGGTCATCCTCTTCGCCGGGCGTCCCGTTGCGCTGGCGCAGTAATCTGGCCGCGGCCGTGGGAATGACGGTTACCGAGACAATCAGCGAGAGCCCCACGGCGGAACTGATCGCCAGAGCGATGTCGCGAAAGAGTTGCCCGGCCTCCTCCTCGATGAATAAGACCGGCAGGAAGACGGCCAGGGTGGTCAAGGTCGAGGCGATCACGGCGCCCCAGACCTCTTTGGCGCCGCGCACCGACGCGGTAAACGGATCGTCTCGCATTTGGGAATGCCGGTAACAGTTTTCCAGCACGACCACCGCGTTGTCCACGAGCATCCCCACCGCGAACGCCAGCCCGGCCAGACTGATCACGTTGAGCGAACGGCCCATCAGATTGAGCATCAGGAAGGTGCCGATGAGGCTCGTGGGAATAGCCAAGGCGATGACGATCGTCGAACGGCCGCTGCGAAGAAAGAGCAGCAACACGCCAATGGTGAGCAGCCCGCCGACGACGATGTTTTGCCAGACCAGATGCAGGGCCGAGTCGATGTACTCGGTCTGATCGTAGACTTGGATCAACTCGAGGCCCTCGCGCTTGAGCAGATCCCGATTCAATCGGGCGTTGACCTCTTGCAGCCCGTCCATCACGTCCAGCACGTTGGCGCCCGTCTCGCGCACACAGTTGACGGCCAGGCAGGGGGTGCCGAAGTTTTTCACCACGGCGGTCGGCTTCTTGAAATCGTGCCGCACTTCGGCGACGTCGCGGAGGTGGACCGCGGCGCCGTCGCCATGGGCGACGATCACGTCGGCCACCTGCTCGGGCTTGCGGAAACGGCCGAGGATGCGGATCACGTACTGGCGTTTGCCCTCCCAAAGGTCGCCGGCCGAAATATCGCGGTTCTCGCGCCGCAGGGCGTTGCGGATATCGAGCATGGTGACCTGGCGCGCGGCGAGCCGCTGGGGATCGACGACCACCTGCAACTCTTCTTCCCGGCCGCCGTACACATTGGCGTTGGAGACGCCGGGCACCCGTTCGAACCGCGATTCGATGAAGTCCTCGGCATACCGGCGAAGCTTGGGCACCTCGATGTCCGGGGCCAGCAAGTCTTTCACCCGCTCGACGACCTCGGGATGCTCTTCGACGAGCGCCAGCATCCGCTGGTTTCGCAATCCGGCGTTGTGCGCGGCCATGGCCGGACGCAGCAACGGCTCCAGGTCGGGGTTTTCGGCCGCGAAGGCCTCGATCTCCTCACCCGACGCCACCCGCGGCCGGAGGATGAACCAGGCGATCGCGTTGGCCCGCGGGTCGGAGGTGCTGATGACCGGTTCGTCGGCTTCCTCGGGATACTCGGGAACCTGCTGCAATCGAGAGTTGACCTTCAGCAGCGACTCGGCGAGATCGGTGCCCACCTTGAATTCGAGCGTCACGGTACCCGACGAGTTGTTACACTCGCTGGACATCTTGGTCACGCCCTCGACGCTCTGCAACTGCTCCTCTTGCTCCTGGATGATCTCGCGTTCGATTTCGTGCGGACTGGCGCCGGGCCAGCGGGTTTGGATGGAGATCTTGGGGATCTCGACCTCCGGCGTCAGCTGCATCGGCATCCGCATCCAGGCAATGGAGCCAAACAGCGCCACGATCAGCACGCCGACCGACACCTTCACCGGATTGCGAACAAAAGATTCAATCAGTTGCATGAATACGCCGTTCCACCACCCTCACCGGCAATTTCGGGTTAATCCGCTCGTTGCCCTCGATGATTACCAATTGACCCGGCCGGAGCAGATCTTCCTCACCCGATTCGAGCAATTCTTTGACGTCCGATTCGAGACGTTCCACTTCGATCGAACCTCCGTCCTCCTCGCCGGTGGTTACGAGAATCAGCACCGGCTGGCCCAGTTTCGACTCTTGGAAGTCGGCGGCTTTCCGGATGATCCAGACGCTCGTCGCGCCCTCGCCCAAATTCAGGGCGTCCTTGGGGACCATCAACGCACCGGGGACTTCTCGCACGGGCAGGGTGACGCGGGCGAACATGCCCGGCTTGAGCAGCGGGCCGTTGGAACCGGAACGGTTCTTCACTCCCACCTTGACGGGAAACGTGCGCGAGTTGAGATCGGCCTTGGGAACGACCGAAACGACGTCTCCCTCGAACGGGACACCCGGATAGGCCGCAACCTCGATGCTGCTGGTTAACGTGCCCCTGGTTAATAACGCGCCCCGGTCGTCCCGCGTTCTTACTTTCAGTTCGGCAACGTGCGACTCCAGCACGGGCAGCTCAATGTCGACTTCGTTCTCCTCGTTCTCCTCGTTCAGTTCGACTATTTCAACGACCGGCCCGCCCTTGGCGATCCACTGTCCCACTTCGGTGTACTCTTCGGTCACGTAGCCGCCGAAGGGTGCAACGATCGTGTGCTCGGCGATATCGTCTTTCAATTGCCGGATCTTCTCCGCTTGCACCTGAAGCCGGGTTTCCGCCCGAGTGATGTCCAACGGCTCGGTCGCGACGGCCAACTCCAGCCCCGCGGATCTTTCGTCAAGGATCTTCGTGGCACTGGTTACCGCCAGGAACACGTTCTCCATCTCTTCATCCGTGACGACCTCGTCGGGCAGACTCTCGAAACGCTTGAGGCGGGCTTCGGCAAAGGCCTTCAGGGCCTCGGCGGCCGCTTTTCGGGCCGTGGCTTGCGCGATCTCCTTGGGCTGGGCAATCCGCAGCCGGGCAAGGTCCTGTTCCAGCAATGCCAGTTCGGCGGCGGCGGCGGCCAATTGGATTTGCAGGGACTCGGTTCGCAATTGGGCCAGCGTCTCGCCCTCTTTCACCCGATCGCCTTCCTCGACCAGCAGATCGATGACCCGTCCCTCGACCGGACTGCCCACCTTGCTGGTCCGCTTCGCAACGACGGTGCCCACGAGTGTTTGCTCGACCACGAGCGTCTGCCGCGACACCTCGGCCGCCACGACCGGTTGCGACGGCGGACCCCCGGGCGGTTGGGCCATGGCCCAACCGCCGGACAAGACGGTCAGCCAGGCGGCCAACCATCCGAACCCCAGGGCAAGTCGTTTATCGGTCGTTCGCATGGATTTCCGGTTCGGCATGAAAAAGGGAGGTTTTGCGGGGAGGGGCTTCCTTCCAGGGTAATCTCGATGGGGCAGGCGCGTCAAACAAGATCCCCCCACCGACCGGGGCGCACCGTCTCGCCGATTCGGTATACTGGTCCGGATATCCCCCCGATAACCGGAGAACGACCATGAACGAGGACAACTTCCACCACGCGAGCGGATCGGTTCGCGACAACGTGCTGGTGGTCACCATCCTGGCCCAGCGTATCGCGGACCCCGACACATCCTACGCCCTGCGCGACGAAATCCTCTCGATGGTGGATTCCGCGAACGCCAGTCAGGTGGTGCTCGACTTCCAGCAGGTCCATTTCATGGGCAGCGTCGGAGTTCTCGCGCTGATGGCCGTCCGCCGGCGTTTGAAAGGCGGCCAGGTCGTGCTCTGCAACGTCTCCGGGGCAGTCCGCGAGATGTTCGAGGTTTGCCGCCTGATCGCGAAAGACGCGTCGGAAAACGGGCTCTTCGAAGCAGCAGATTCCCTGGAAACGGCCCTGGCCCGGTTCACGGCGTGAGGGTTCGCGTAGCCGAGGTCGTGAGATTTCGCGGGATACCTTAAGTCGGCCAGATTCTAGCGAAGTAGCTGAAGTCGTGAGACTTTGGGGGATGCGATAGCCCAGCACTGACTGGCTCCGGGCGGGGGCGCGGGTAGTTGCCAAACCAGCAAGCCGCCGGCACGGGGCCGGTGGGGAAAAAACGGCTCCCGGCGGCGGCTGCAGCTCTCAATCAGCGCTGGTGCCGGGGCAAGCCCGACGGTGGCGTGCGGTGGCACAGGACCCGGGGGATGTAACCCCCGGGCGTGGATAATATGCACTTACGCGCCGCCGACCGTACACGGCTCGCCCGGTTCCATCGTCTTACCCACGGCGTCGGCCACGCGACCGCAGAGTCTCATCATCTCCTCGAATTGGCCGAAATCGAGCGATTGGTAGCCGTCGCTTAGGGCTTGCTCGGGATCGGGGTGGACTTCGACGATCAGGCCGTCGGCGCCCGCGGCGATCGCGGCGGCCGACATGCGGGGGACCAGACTGGTGTGGCCCGTGCCGTGGCTCGGGTCGATGACCACCGGCAGGTGCGTGCGCTCGTGGAGGTAGGGCACGGTGGCCAGCGGCAAGGTGAATCGGGTGTGGCTCTCGAAGGTGCGGATCCCCCGTTCGCAGAGCATGACGTTGGTGTTGCCCGCGTTGAGGATGTACTCGGCGGCCAGCAGCAATTCGTCGAGCGTGGCGGCGGCACCCCGTTTCAACAGGACCGGTTTCCCTTCGTCGCCGACCGCTTCGAGCAGGCGGTAGTTTTGCATGTTGCGGGCGCCGATCTGCAAGACGTCGGCGTATTTTCCCACCAGCGACACGTCGGCGGCGGCCATCACTTCGGTCACCACGGGCAAGCCCGTCGCGTCGCGTGCCGTGGCGAGGATCTTCAGCCCGTCTTCCTTCAGGCCCTGGAAACTATAGGGGCTGGTTCGCGGCTTGAACGCGCCGCCTCGCAGGGCCGTGGCACCCGCGGCCTTAACCGCTCGGGCGGTGGCGAGCATCCCGGCTTCGTTCTCCACGGCACACGGTCCGGCAATCACGCCCAGGTGGCAATTGCCCACGACCAACGGCCCGACCCGGACGATGGTTCGCTCGGGCTTGACCTCGACGCTGGCCACTTTGTAAGGAGCCAGGATGGGCACGACCTCGGCCACGCCGGGCCCGCTTTCGAGCGATTGGCGATGTTCGTCGCGTTTATCGCCGATGGCCGCGATCACGGTCCGCTCGGTGCCGTAAATCGGGTGCGATTTCAATCCCATCTCCTCCACCCGCTGGATCATGTGTTCGATCTGCTCGGGTGTGGCCCCTTTTTTCATCACGACGATCATGTTTGAAACTCCTTCTTGTTTCTCAGGTGGATGGCTGCTGGCGTGGGTACAAAAAAAGCCCCGAGAACCGGTTGGGTCTCGGGGCTTTGGTTTCTGTCGCTTATGGAGGGAGGCTAAATCGGCACACCCCTTCCGGCCCCGCGACCCGGCGGGATAAAATAAAACCAGAAGTAGGTGGCGGTCGAGTTCATCGAATGCTCCGCGGAGAGTTGCGTCAGCCTCACTACTGGTATTTTCGCCCAACCGGGCAGAAAAACAAGAGCAAAAACCGAAAACACCCGTTTGTAGGGGTCGCAAGCGGAAGTCGGGCCGCCGGGTTTACCCGATCGGTGGGACCACCCAGGGGAAGTGGGCTATCGGCTTTCCGCCGGCACCGCTCCGCTATGCCGCTGGGTGCGGAGTTGGCCGAGCAGGGTCTCGATCCGGGCTTGCACGGGCTGAGCGTGCCGCACGATCAGACAGCCCGAGAGGGAGTCGTAGTGTATAGCGCCCGGGCCGCCTTCTTCGTCCCAGCCGGCACCCTTCAGCCGGCCTTTGAGGTCGCCGATCAGCGACTCGACGGTCGCCGGGCCGGCGATCAGATCACCGGCCGAATGGAATTGCAGCGTGAGCCGAGTCATCGCCGCTTCGGGAGTCGTGACTTCCAGCGTGTCGTCATCGATGGGGCGATAGGTCAGCCCCAGCGGTTCGAGCAGTTCGGCCAATGCTTGGCGCAACGGTTTGTCGTGTACGTTGACGCTCGCTTCCACGCCGGGCGGGATACCCTCGGCCGTCAGCGCCAGCCAATCGACCACGATCGTTGCCTTGGCGCTGGAGGCCAAATAGTCGAGCACCTCGGTCAGCGGCTCCGGGGTGTGGAAGTTGGCCATCACGGGACGCGCGAGCATGGCCCGAGCCCGCGCGGTCGGCGTGCTCAAGGGGAAACGCTCGGCGCCGTACTTGCTTTTTAGCGGCAGCCCGCGGGCCAGACGGAGCTTCTCGCAGAAGGAGAGGATCCGGCGGCGCACCGTCGAGTCCTGCTGGATCCACAGCCTGTCGCCCTGCGATCGAATCGTTCCCTGGCCGCCCGCATCGCGCCAGGTATCCGGTGCGATCATCCGCCGCATCAACTGGACCAGTTCGGCGGCTCGGACCGGATGGTCGCCGGTCAGATCCGAAACCGTATAGTCGGATTCCGGGACGATCCGGCGGTCGCGATCCGGCGAGGTAATCCACAATTGATTTTGCCGGGCGACGAACGTCAGCCCCAACGGCGAAAGCACATGGGCCAGCGCGCCGGCGACCGTGGTGTCGGACACTCCGGCGGTGACCGGATAACGAGGCGACAATCCCATCGCCGTCATCTCGTCGGTATCGAAGGTGATGAGCAACGTACTCCGCGCGGCAAGCAAGTCGAGCGCGGCCGCCAGCGGGACCTTGTCGAACTCGACCGCGGTGATCGGATCGGCCAGGCGCGCGTCGACGGCCACGTCGATCAGCACCGGTTTCCGTTCGGGCGGCGGGCCGAGCGACTCGTCCGGCGGCGCGTCACCTCCGGCGGGATCTTCCGGTTCTCCCGGTCCGTTTTCCCCGACGGGTGTTTCGCCGCCCGGAATTTCGCCCGGCTGGGGTGGTTCCAGAATCGCCAAATCGACCCCTTCTTCGTCTTCGGTGGCCAGCAGACGGCCGATGGCCGAAGTGGGAAGAAACGCGACACCCGCGGTCCAGTTGGCTCGCAACCAGACGACATCGTCGACGGTCTCCGCCTGGGCCGTCTCCAGGGCGTTCTGTCCTTGCACCAACAGCAAGACGTACCGGTCGATCAGCGCCGCGGCGACCGAATCGTCGCCGGATCGCTGGAGCGCGCCGTCGACCCGCTCGGCCAGTACTTCGGCGCCGGTGCTGATGAGCGACTCGACCGCGGCGAGCGTGTCGGTAGCGCCGGCCGGATCGTTGCAGACCAACGCCAACTCGCTCGGCGACGACTCGCTGACCAGCAACGTCACGCCCATCGCGACGGGCGTGGTGCCGACGACCTGCCACGGGGCCGCGGTGGAGAGCCACGGGGCGCTCCACGGCTCGGGTATCCGCCAACCGGCCTGTCGTGCCGCCTCAAGGTCCGCCATCAGAGCCAATTCGGCGCCGGCGTCCATCCTCTGCAAGAGCCGTTGGAGGGGAGTGCGCTTTGTCTCGGCTTCGGCCCGTTTGGAAACCTGTTCGAGCAGTTGCGCCGGACCGGTAACGATCGCCCGGCCATCGAGCACGGCGAACGGGTGAGGCCACGGTCCTTCGGCCACGCGGCGACACGCCAGGCCGGCGATCCCCGGGGAGACCGCGGTGGCGCCGTCGGCAAGGGCCGTGACGTCTTCTCCCGGACGGAGTTCGATCACCACGATGCTCGCCCCGGTCCAGTCGGACAAGTCGGTCGATGACCAGCTCACTCGGGCAACCGCGTCGGGCTCCAGCGCGAGGGTTTCCAGCACCGCGCCGACCGACGGATTCCATTGGGGCCCCAGCAGCGGCAAGAGCCTCTCGTGCAACGATGGAGAGGCAGTCAGCCGTGCCACGGGAACGCGGAAATGCAGTACGGCGTCGGCCGGTATCCATCGGGCCATCGAATCAAACGGCAAGGGCGCTGGTTGCGGCGGATCGGCGGGCGGTGGCTCTTCGGCGGGCGGTCGTTCGACCGATTCGACCTCGGCTGCGCCCTCCGGTTCCACTTCCTCGGGAATCGCGCGAAACCACCACGACCAGGCGGACACGCCCAACACGATCCCCGCCACCGGAGCGATGGCCAGGACCAGCCACTTACGCCACAGCAATTCGGTTGGCGACGCCCATGCTCCCGGTGGAACCAGGGACTCGGCCTCGGCCAATTCACCCGACATCGCACCGACCGATTCACTTCCGCCGGGCGGTTCACGCACGACCGGTGGCGGCGACGGCGGAACGATCGACTCGGGATTGTCCAGCGATGGCGGCTTCGGGGGAACCGCGGGTGGGGATTTGGCGGCGGCCGTGGAAGCCACCCCGGCGGCCGCGGTTTCTGGTTTCTTTGCCCGGCGGTCGGATCGTCGCTTCTTGACCGAATCGGCGGTGGACGGCGGCGCGGGTTGCGGCTCGCTGGGGCTGTCCTCGTCGGCGGGTGAATCTTCGGCGGAAGCCCAATCCGACGGCGGAACCACCTGGACCATGCTACCGCACTTCGGACACGCCAGGATCTGGCCAATGGCCGACTCCGTGCGCACGCTCAGCTTGGCGAGGCACGTGGTGCATTCGATCGCAAATAGAACGGTTCCGTCTTCCAATGTTCCGAACCTCGAATTACGGTGGGAAAAAAGGGGACAGGTCCAATTTGTGCGAAGCACCCTTCGGGCCGTTGGAGGCAAATTGGACCTGTCCCCTTTTTTCCCGCGTGACATTCTCCAGCACAATTGTAGGGCGCCGGAGAAGGGTTGTCATGCGACCACCCGCAATGGTGGCCCGTCGATTTGGAAACCCGAAGCGTCAGCGAGGCCGTCTTTTCCATCCTCGCTGATGCTTCGGGTTACGATTCCGGCCTCGGGTTGCGATTTACCCGTCTTGCGAGGGACATTACCCACCACATCCAGCGCCAATCGGTCTCTCCGGGGGCTTTCGCCAACACCCCCAACCGAACACAATAGACCGTTTGCGTGTCCGTGTTTCCCGCTGGGGACTCCGGTCACGCGAGGACCGCATCAGGTTGGAAACACCTTCCCGTCAAGAAGTTCCACGCCCGCGGCGTCCGATTTTGTGCTTTTGGGCCACAAAGCGGCCAAAGTCAGCCGACTTTGGCTGTGGGTCGATTTTACGAGGTGTCGACTACCCCCCGGAGAGATACCCATGCCTTCCCGCGGTCTGAATATCGACCGTATCGACAGCCGGCGCGACGATATCCGCGCGGCCATGGACCGACTGCGCCGCCGACTCAGCCCGCGGGGCGACGTGGTCAGCCAGGCGGGCCGGCAGCGAACGATCGACGTCTTTGGCGAACCGCTGTCGCCGGTACAGGTGGTCGAACGGATATGCGGCGACGTGGCCCAGCGGGGGATTGCGGCCGTCTTGGACTATTCGGCCCAAATCGACCGGGCGGACCTTACCGCCGAGACCCTCCGGGTGCCGGCCGAGGAGTTGGCCGAGGCTCATGCCGGTGCCGACGCCGAACTGCTGGCGGCCGTGCGGCGTATTCGGGAGAACATCCGCTCGTTTCAAGAGGCCATCCTGCACAAGGACGTACGCGTCGGGCGCCCCGGTGGATACCTGGGCCAGCGCTATCGGCCGTTGCGTCGCGTGGGCATCTGCGTCCCCGGCGGTGCGGCGGCGTACCCGTCGACCGTGTTGATGACCGCCGTGCCGGCCCAAGTGGCCGGGGTCGAGCAGATAGCCGTCGTCGCCCCGCCGACCCCCTTTGGCGCGTACAACCCCGATCTGCTGGCCACCTGTCACGAGTTGGGCATCACCGAGGTCTATCGGGTGGGCGGCGCGCAAGCGGTGGCCGCGATGGCTTACGGGGTCCAGGGGATCGAGCGGGTCGATAAGATCGTCGGGCCGGGTAACTTGTTCGTGGCGCTGGCCAAGAAACACGTCTACGGCGAAGTGGACATCGATTCGATTGCCGGCCCCAGCGAGGTCGTGGTGATCGTCGACGAGTCGACCCGGCCGGACTATACGGCCTATGATCTGCTGGCCCAGGCCGAACACGCGCCCGGCGCCAGTGTGTTGATCGGCTGGGACGAAACCGTATTGGAAGCCACGGTGGCCGCGGTGGCCCGGCAGTTGGACCAGGTTGAGCGGGGGGATCTGGCGCGTCAGAGCCTTGAAGACTTCGGGGCCGTGATCCTTGCCCGCGATGCCGACGAAGCGTGCCGATTGGCCAACGAAATCGCTCCCGAGCACCTGCACATCGCCACCGACAACGCCTAGAAGATCTCCGAGAAGATCCCCCATGCGGGCGCCGTTTTCCTGGGAAATTGGACGCCCGTGGCCTTGGGTGACTACGCAGCCGGCCCTTCGCATGTCTTGCCCACCGGCGGCACGGCCCGATTTGCCAGCGGCCTGTCGGCCAACGATTTCCTCCGGGCCAACAGCGTTCTCTGCTTCGACCGCCAAGGCATGAGCTATCTGGCCGAAGATGTTCGCACCCTGGCCACGAAAGAAGGTTTAACCGCCCACCGTGCCAGTGTGGAGATTCGTTTGGAGGAGGAATGAATCGCCAGGGTTTGCTCCGGGGCGCAAAGTGAAGGAGAAGACTGCAATCGTCCGTCCGTCGGTGTCCGAAAACGCGCTGCCCCCTAATCGCTAACCCCTAACCGCCTCAACACCCGTCGCCTGCGACGGGGCTAACCTAATCGCTAATCGCTAACCCCTAATCGCTTTTTCCCTAGCCCCCAGCCCCTACCCCCTAGTCCCTACCGATGTCCTACTTTCGAGCGGAAATCGAAGCGATGGCCGGCTACACTCCGGGCGAACAGCCTGGGGAAGGTCGGATCGTCAAACTGAACACCAACGAAAATCCCTATCCGGCGTCAGCGGCGGTGGCCGAGGCCATCGACGCGGCCGTGCGACGGGGGTTGAGCAAGTATCCGGACGCCACGGCCACTGCCTTTCGTCATCGGGCGGCCGAGGTGCTGGGTGTCGAGCCCGACTGGATCCTCTGCGGCAACGGCAGCGACGATATCCTGACGATCGTCACCCGCGCGTTTGTCGGCCCGGGCCAGATGGTGCGGCTGCCGTACCCCAGTTACGTGCTCTACAAGACGCTGGCCCAAATTCAAGGGGCCAAAAGCGAGGAGGTTTATTTCCGCGAGGATTGGTCGCTGGGAGAGGAGTTTGCCTCGGGCGACGGCGATCCGCGGATTGTCTTTCTACCCAACCCGAACAGCCCGACCGGCACGGTCATCCCGCCCCGCGACATTCTCCAACTGGCCGGGCTGTTGCCGTGTCCGCTGTTGGTCGACGAGGCCTATGCCGACTTCGCCGAGGCCCACTGCATGGGTCTGGTGGCCGAGGAGGAGAAGATTCTCGTCTGTCGGACGTTGAGCAAATCGTACGCTCTGGCGGGGTTGCGCTTCGGTTATGTCGTGGCCCAGCCGCGGCTCATCCGTCAATTGGTCAAGGTGAAGGACTCGTACAACTGCGACGCGCTGTCGATTGCCGCCGCGGCCGCCGCGATCGGCGATCAGGCATGGCTGGCGGAGAATCGGGCCAAGATTCTCCGCACCCGCGACCGGCTGACCGCGGCGATGCGGGAATTAGGGTTTGCAACGATTGAATCGCAGGCCAACTTTACCTGGAACCCCCATCCCGAACTGCCCGTCAAGCCCCTTTATGAGCAACTCAAACAACGGGGTATTTTAGTCCGATACATGAACTATCCCGGCTGGGCCGACGGCCTGCGTATCTCCGTCGGCACCGACGAACAGATCGACGAGTGCCTGGACCACCTCCGGGCTATGGTATAGTTATCAGTTGTCAGTAATCCAAGCCCACGAGTGAAAAACGGGGACTGGCTCCGAGCCCAAAACTGATTGAACCCTCGGGAGAACGGCTGCCGCGAGGTGCCTGTCCCCTTTTTTCACGGCGGAACCACTCAACACGCACCCGACACCCTTCTCCCCGGACCTTCCCTCATGGCTCGCACGGCTTCCATCGAACGCAAAACGGCCGAAACCCAAATCACGCTGGAACTGAACCTCGACGGCTCCGGCGATGCCCGGGTGGCCACCGGCGTCGGGTTTCTCGACCACATGCTCGTGCTGCTGGCGAAGCACGGCGCCATGGACCTGACGGTCGACGCCAGCGGCGACGTTGAGGTCGACGACCATCACACGGTCGAAGACGTGGGCATCTGCCTGGGCATGGCCGTGAAGGATGCCCTGGGCGAGAAGTCGGGCATTCGCCGCTACGGCCATTTCACCCTGCCCATGGAAGAGACGCTGGTCACCACGGCGCTCGACTTGGGCGGCCGGGCGTTCTTCGTCTTCGGCGTCGAGTTTCCCACGGCCAAGATCGGCCGGTTCGACAGCGAGCTGGTGGCCGACTTCTGGCAGGCCTTCGCGGCCAACGCCCTGTGCAATCTGCACGTCTCGCTCCACCACGGCCGCAACAGCCACCACATCGCCGAAGCAATCTTCAAAGCCACCGCCCGAGCGCTCCGCGCCGCGGCAAGCCCCGACGACCGCATCACCGGCGTGCCCAGCACCAAGGGCACGCTCTGAGTTTGCCGGGACGAGAACCAAACAAAGTGGCCAGCCGGCTTCTTCCCCACCGGGCTTGTCCCGGTGGGGAAGAGCGCTTCGCAGGAATGGACTGCCGGTGATCGGCCTCAATGGCGATTCAAGGCGGCGTCAAAGTTTGGGAATCGGCGTTCGTTGAACCGGCTTGGCCGGTCGCGAGGGTGGCCGGGGACGCGCGCCGCCGCCGTCCTGCCGGGGAGGCCGCGGCGCACGGTACTCGGGCACGAGCTCGACCGAGGGGAACGCGTCGAGCTGCCAGTGGCCGCCCGCTCCGGCGCCCACGCCCTGGCCGACACCCACGCCTACGCCACCACCACCTCCCCCGCCGCCGCCACCGACGCCAACTCCTACATCCACCCCACCACCGGCGCCGACTCCCTCGCCCGCTTCGAGCGAAGCCACTCGCGATTGCACCAAATCCGATCCCGCTGCCGGCTGGGCATCCTCCGAGGAAGCGGCAGCGGTCTCGACGGCCAAAAGAGCTTCGACAATCGCTTCATCCGTCACGTTAAAGAGTCTCTGCAACTCCCACTCGGCCCGGGCCGCCCAAGGCGTGTTGGGATGGTTCTGCAGCACGGCGAGGTACAGGTCCTGCGATTGCCGTAGCATGTCGGCAGCCGTCTCATCCGTCACCGGGCTCTGCGTCTCTTTCAGGCGCCACCGAACCAACTGCTTATCGCCGGGTAGCGTTCGGGCGGTGTCGGGAAATTTCTCCGCCGCCGCCTGCAGCGCCTTCTGATACAAGTACACCCGGGCCGCGTAGGCCACCGTCTGTGCGCGGATCAAATCGTAATTGGCCTGCCACCGAGCGGACGTCTCCTTTTCGCGCTGCGGTCGTTGCGTCTGGAGTTTCTCGATCGCCTGCCGCAGATTGGCCAGATAGACCCCGGCGGCCTCCTGCGACTGCCGCATCTGTTCGGCGAACCCGTCGGGATCCACGGAGAACGTCTCGCGCATGCCCATGATCTTTGCCGCGTCGGCCTGTTGGGGATTGAAGCGATAAACGGTGTCGGTAATCAACTTCCTCAGCGGGCGGCGGTTCGTTTCCGCGGCGATCTCGCCTCGCGACCGCAGGTCGGGCCGGTAGTTGCTGATTGTCGCGCTGGGGTAACGCCGCGTTTGGTCGCCCACCACGTGCATCTCGACGCCCGGCAGCATGAAGAAGATCCCACCGGTCTTCCAGGCCAGCCGCGATTGTGCGTAGGGCCCGAAACCGCTCGTGTGGGCGTCGGTCCGCGCCGCAAAGCCGTCGGTTTGCAGTTGTTGGGCGAAGCCCGTCTCCGGGCCACGGTCGACCGGCAACAGGTGCTCGCGGCCCGTCTCTGGGTGGACCCAACAAACCCGCGCGTAGGGACTCCCAAAGACCGCCTCGCGGCCCAACACGTAGACGTGACACCGGCTCGAATTAGCCAGGCGGATCGTCGGCTCCAGAAACGTCTCGCTCTCGGCAAAGTTACCCGACTCGTCGGTCACCAGGATCAGGGCCGTCCGGCGCTGCTGCCGTTTGGCGTAATCGCGAAAACACCCGATCGAGTTGGTCACCGCGCCGCACATCAGCTCTTCGCCGGACGGGTCAACGGGCACCAGATCGATCGCCTCGGCAACGGCTGCCGCGTCGGTAACGGGGGCGTCGGTATGGACGATGAAATCCCGGCCGAAACTGGTCACCGCGGTGGTCAGGGCGTCGCCATCCAGGGCCGCGGAGTTGGCCAGTTCCGCGTAGACTCGGTCGATGCGAGCGCGAATCTCCTGCTGATCGTCCTTCATGCTCTCCGATTGATCGAAACACCAGATGACCAACACGTCCCCTTGCCCCAGCAGCCGCAACAACTCCCGGGTGATGCGGTCCAGGGCATGGTTGTAGTCGTCGACCACGGCATGAGCCCGGCCGGGCGGCAAGCCGGAGGCATTGGCAATCAGCGTCGTCAGGGCCTCGCGGTCCTCCAGCCATCCGTCGGGCATAATCTCCGGCGCCGGCGCCTGCAGTTGGTCGTCGATCTTCCCGGCCAGGGACTCCAGGTCCAGAGCCGCCGACTCGTTGTCGTCCAACAGCGGAGCGGTCGTTGTGGGCGTCGGATCGAGCGCGGGCATTTGCTCGTCGTCCAACCGGACGGTTAACTCCGGTGGCTCCTCCCAGACCAACTCCTCGACGGGCGGCGTCTCGATGATCAAATCAGAGCGATCGGCCTGCACGGGCGCAAGTTGCCAGAGGGCCAAGCTCAACAGCACGGTCAGATGGACGACAAGCGACGTCAGCGGGGCAATGGACCCTTGCATCAGTCCGGCGGAATCTTCGTCGTCGTCCTCGGACACCTCGATGTCGGCCACCGGCGCCGAACGAGCGCCGCGGGGAGCGACCGGAGGAACAGGCCCGGCGGAAAACGCTCCATCGCCGGCAGGCCGCGATGCTCGCTCCGAGCCGGGAGTCGGCGCCGGCGGGGCCAAATACCGACCAATAACGCCCAAGATCGACCGCTCTGTGCCGCCAGTTTGCTGCGGCGGGGACGTGGCTCCGGGCATCACCGGGCCGCCCGACGAGGTTTCGTTCTCGCTGCTTCGACTTTCTGGATCGCGCATCGGACGACTTCTCCTCTTGCCAGCAGACTCTCCGCGCGGCCAACAATACACCGCACGGGGGGGTGGCTTAGTCGGGTTCGAGCTACGCCCGGCGGGCAACGGCCAACCGTCCTCGTCACTGTTCCTCTACGAACAGTTATTGTATTCCCTACTTATTGTGAGGGCTACTCCGGCGACAAGACTCTGGACCAACCCGATCGCCGCAAGCCGTTGTACAGCAAAGTGTTCAACGAAAGAAGGCGGCGGGGCAAGCGCGAAACAAGAAAGGACAGCCGGGAAACGCGGGACAGCCATCTATTTCGCGTCACAATCCACGAAACGCCCGAGGCAGAAATCCAACCAGATCGCTAGCGATGAGCGATGTCTGCCCCAACTCCTCGGCGGCCAGATCGCCGGCGAGGCCGTGGAGATGGACGGCCAAGTGTGCGGCGTCCAGCGGGGACATGCCCTGGCAGAGCAGCGCGGTGATCAGCCCGGTGAGCACGTCGCCGGAGCCGCCGGTGGCCATGCCGGGGTTGCCGGTCGTGTTGGTCCGTTGTTGCTGGCCGTCGGTGATCAGGGTGCGATGACCTTTGAGCACGACGGTTACACCACATCGGGCCGCCAACTCGACGGCCGCTTCGCGACGGGGCGCGTCCTCGAGTTGCCGACCCACCACCCGAGCGAATTCGCCCGGGTGTGGGGTGAGAATCCGCGGGCCGCCTGGTTTGGAGAGGATGTCCGGTTGATCGGCCAGGGCGTTCAGGGCGTCGGCATCGACGACCAGCGGTTGGGGTAGATCCGTGTAGAGCCAGGCGATCAGCCGGTCGAGATCTTCAGAGCGTCCCAGCCCCGGGCCACAAGCCACGGCGGTCGCCGACACGGCCGATTCGGCGATCTGCTTCCGGGCAGCCAGACAGATCCAGCCATCGGAATCGGAAGCCAGACCGACGGTCATGTACGAGGGCTCGAACCGGGCGACCGTATCCTGGCAGGCTTGGGAAGTGGCCAATCGCACGAGTCCGGCCCCACCGCGAAGCGCCGCCATGCCGGCCAGTGCCACCGCGCCGGCCATGTCTCGCGATCCACCCACGATCAACGCCAGCCCAAAATCACCCTTATGGCTGTCGGGCGATCGTTGCGGCAACTGGGGCAAGGCGGTCATTTTCCCGTACTCCGGCCGAGCGCCGCATTTCGGGCGATCAACCCGGCGACGTAACCGCCCTTGAAACCGGCGTCGATATTGACCACCGTCACGTTGGCGGCGCAACTGTTGAGCATTCCCAGCAGCGCGGCCACGCCGGAGAAACTGGCTCCGTAACCGACGCTGGTCGGCACCGCGATTACCGGACAGGCAACATGCCCGCCGACCACACTGGGAAGCGCTCCCTCCATGCCCGCCGCCACCACCACGGCATCGGCTCCCCGCAACTCGGGCAGGCAGGCCGTCAGACGATGCGGGCCGGCCACGCCGACGTCGGGGATCAGATTCACCTCGGCGCCCGTCCAGAGGGCCGTTTCCCGGGCTTCTTCGGCCACGGGCAGATCGGTCGTGCCCGCCGTAATAATCGACACCTTTCCACGGACCAGCGGATCGGCCGAGGTCTCGGCGTCGATGCGGAACGTGCGTCCCACCTCGTTGTACCGGCCGGTGGGGAACTGATTGCCCAGCGCTTCGCCTTGCTCGACAGAAACCCGGGTGGCCAGCACCTCGGCGCCGTCCGCCAACAAAGCATCGAAAATCTTCTGGATCGCCGGCACGGTCTTGCCTTGGGCGTAGACGACTTCCGGAAAGCCGCATCGCCGCTGGCGGTCGAGATCGACGCGCGCCTCGCCGACGTCGGCCACACCGGGCGCGAGCCGGGCGACGAAATCGTCGATCGACAGCCCCCCCTGGAGCAACTCTTCGGCCAGATGCTGGATCTGCTGTTTCGGCATGTTTTGATCGTGATGGTGCATAATTCCATCGTAGTCCATCGGCGGCGCGGTGAAAACCGACGGCGCGGCGGACAGCGGCTGCCCGCACCCCTCCGGCGAAGTACACCACCCCCTACTTGCCACCGGGGGGCTCAGGGCATAAGCTGGTAGGTTTGGACCCACCGTCGGTAGCTACGTTCGCCAGAACGTGGGGCATGCCCCTTGCCTATCTCCCACGTTCTGGCGAACGTAGCTACCAACCCATGGATAAGTTGGTCAAACCAATTGAGAGAGAAACGTCACGTGAGCCGCTTCGAACTGCGACGAAACAAACTCCGCCGTGCGGTGCTGAAAACCGGCGCCGAGGGCCTGCTGGTCACCAATTTCAACAATGTCACGTATCTCACCGGGTTTACCGGCGACGATAGCTATCTTCTGGTCGGCCGCAACGGCGACGTGCTGGTGACCGACTCTCGATACACCATCCAATTGCAGGACGAGTGTCCGAATCTGGATATATCGATCCGCAAGCGGACGGTCAAAATGATCACCGCGGTGGGACGGTTGATCCGCTCGGCGAAGATCGCTCGGCTGGGGGTCGAAGGCGATTCGATGGTCGTGTCGTTGCGGGATCGCCTCAAGGCCGAGCTTCCCAAGGTGGAGCTCGTGGCCACCTCCGGTCTGGTCGAACAGTTTCGTCAGATCAAGGACAAGTACGAGATCGCCGAGATTCGC
This sequence comes from uncultured Planctomycetaceae bacterium, assembly GCA_964444795.1. Taxonomy (GTDB): domain Bacteria; phylum Planctomycetota; class Planctomycetia; order Pirellulales; family Thermoguttaceae; genus JABMRP01. The sequence continues at coordinate 6,618 of CAYUIQ010000113.1, read as the reverse complement.
AATGCCGTGCGGATTGCCGAGAAAGCGTTCGGCGTGGTCCGCGCTTCGTTGAAACCGGATATGACCGAGAAACGCGTATCCGACGAGCTGGAGTATCAGATCCGGCTCTTTGGCGGGCAGTCTGCCGCATTTACGACGATTGTGGGCGTGGGGCCTCGAGCCGCCCTGCCGCACGCCACGGTCACCGACCGGCAGATCGGCAGCAGCGACTTCGTCTTGATCGACTGGGGAGCCCAATCGGCCGGGTATAAGAGCGACTTGACGCGGGTCCTGGTGACGGGTAAGATATCGACGAAACTCCATCGCATATATGGAGTTGTGTTAAAAGCCCAAGCGGCGGCCATTGCCGCGATTCGCCCCGGTGCCATCTCCCGCGACGTCGACCGTGCGGCCAGGCAAGTGATCGCCAAGGCCGGTTTTGGGCCTCGTTTCGGACACGGCTTGGGACACGGCATCGGATTGGACATCCACGAAGGGCCCGGCCTGTCGACCGACGACAAGAAACCGCTGAAGGCCGGCCAGGTGATTACCGTCGAGCCGGGAATCTACCTGCCCGGTTGGGGAGGCGTACGTATTGAGGACGACGTGCTGGTTACCCGTGGTGGACACGAGGTGCTCACCACCCTGGGCAAGAAGTGGGACGAAGTGATTGTCGACTGAGAGGAGACTGTCGATTTGGTAACCCGAAGCGTCAGCGAGGGCGGAAGAGACCCCCTCGCTAACGCTTCGCCCTTACCAATCGCGCCACCATGGCAAGCGAATGGGAGAGATTGGAATGGGTGATAGCGGATCGAGCGAAGACGTTTTCGACGTCAGCAGGATTCGTCGGCTGATCGAATTGATGAACGATCACGAGCTGAGCGAGGTCGACTTGCAGCAGGGCGACCTGCGCATCCGGTTGCGGTCGAAGGAAGACACAATAGCCGTCGCGTCCGCCCCGCCCGCCGCACCGGTGGCGGCACAAGCGGCACCGGCCGCGTCTGCCGAGCCCCCCGAGGACGACGAGCATACGTCGGTCGTGAAGAGCCCCATGGTGGGGACCTTCTACGCAACCGCCGATCCCGAGTCGCCGGCCTTCGTCAAGGTGGGGGATCACGTGGGGCCGGAAACCACCGTCTGCATCGTCGAAGCCATGAAGGTGTTCAATCAGATTCCCGCGGAAATATCCGGCAAGATATTGGCCGTGTTGGCTCAGAACGGCGAACCGGTCGAATTCGGCCAGCCGTTGTTCAAGGTGGATACGCGGGGATAGGCGGCGATGTTTCAGCGAATTCTTGTAGCCAACCGTGGTGAGATTGCCCTGCGTATTTTCCGCGCGTGTCGCGAATTGGGCGTGGAAACCGTGGCCATTTTCAGCGAGGCCGACCGCGGCGCCGCCTACCTGCGGTTGGCCGACCAGACGATCTGCGTCGGTCCGGCTCGTGCCGCCGACAGCTACCTGAAAATCGATCGAGTGATTAGCGCCGCGGAGATCGGCAACGTGCAGGCGATCCACCCGGGCTACGGTTTTCTGGCCGAAAACGCCCATTTCGCCGAGATCTGCCGCAGTTGCCAGATCGAGTTCATCGGCCCATCGCACGAAGCGATGGCCATGCTGGGCGACAAGAACGTGGCCCGGGGACTGGCCCGCGAGGCCGGCGTTCCCACCGTGCCGGGCAGCGACGGACTGATCGACGGCGAGCCGCAAGCCGTGGCGATCGCCCGCCAGATCGGGTTTCCCGTGCTCATCAAGGCCTCGGCTGGCGGCGGCGGACGGGGAATGCGCGTGGCGCTGAACGATTTGGCGCTGAAATCGGCCCTGCAACAGGCCCAGGCCGAGGCGGAAGCGGCGTTCGGGAATTCGGACATCTACATCGAGAAATACGTCGAACATCCCCGCCACGTCGAGGTGCAGGTGATCGCCGACAACCACGGCAACGTCGTTCACCTTTGGGAACGCGATTGCACGATGCAGCGGCGGCACCAGAAGCTGATCGAGGAGAGCCCCGCCCCGTGTCTCGATGGCCAGACCCGCCAAGCCATGTGCGATGCGGCCGTGCGGCTGGTCAAGGCGGCCAATTACACCAACGCCGGAACGATCGAGTTCATTGTCGATGGCGAAGGGAACTACTACTTCATCGAACTCAACGCGCGTATCCAAGTCGAGCATCCGGTAACCGAACTAGTCACGGGCATCGACCTGATCAAAGCGCAGATTCGGGTGGCCGCTGGCGAACCTCTACCCTTTGCGCAGAAAGACATCCGTTCGCGGGGGGTGGCGTTGGAATGCCGAATCAATGCCGAGGACCCGAGCAAGGGATTCCGCCCGTCGCCCGGGTTGATCCGGGAATTGATCGTGCCCGGGGGATTTGGCGTGCGGTTCGACTCGCACGTACACGCCGGCTACTCCGTGTCGCCCCATTACGATTCGATGATCGGCAAACTGATTGTCCACCAACCGACGCGGCAGGAGGCGATCGACTGTATGCGGCGGGCGTTGGCCGAATTGCACGTCGAGGGCATCGAGACCACCGCGTCGCTTCAGAGCGAAATTCTCAGCCATGCGGCCTTCGTCGAGGGGCAAGTCGACACGACGTTTATCGAGCGAACCTGGCCGAGCTGACCAGCGCCCAAGTTTGGATCGTTGTCGCGTGGCGGGGCTTTCTCCGGCATCGAAAACGTGCTAAGATCCGGTGTTTGCCGCGATCCGTTGTCGGTAAGCGGTCTCACTGGGACCAACAACTAACCAGTTACCAACCTTCTGCTAACGTTTCGGAGCGACCCATGAGTACCCCCCTTTCCCGACCTCCCCAATTGGACTCGAGCATCCGCCGAGTGGCCATCCTCTTCTCCGGCGGCCCCGCCCCGGCGGCCAATGCGGTGATTTCCACCGCCGCGGTCTCCTTCCTGCGAAACAACATCGAGGTGGTGGGGATCATGCACGGGTACTCGCATTTGGCGGAATTCGCGCCCGACCATCCGATGGAGGAGGGCCGCGACTACATCCAGATCACCCACCAGTCGCTCAAGCGGACCCGCAACAGCCCGGGGATCCTCATCGGCACCGCGCGGACCAACCCGGGACGCAACGTCTCCGACCCGGCCCATCTGAAAGACCCCGAGCGGGTCGCCCCCCTGAGGACGGCCTACGACGCGCTGGTGTCGATCGGCGTCGACGCCCTGATTTCCATCGGCGGCGACGACACGCTGAAGACGGCCAACAAGTTTCAGCGGTTCCAGGATGAACTGCCCGAGGAGAGCCCGCGGATTCCCGTCGTCCACCTGCCCAAGACGATCGACAACGACTACATGGGCATCGACTTCACGTTCGGTTACTTTACGGCGGTCGACACGCTGGCCATGGAGATCCGCAACTTGCTGGCCGACGCCGAATCGGCCCAGAGCTACTTCGTCGCCGAGACGATGGGGCGCAGCGCCGGCTGGTTGTCGTACGGAGCGGCCATTGCCGGCGAGGCCAGTCTGGTGATCAGCGTCGAGGACATCACCGGCAAGTACGCGGCGGTCGAGGAGACGACCGACGCCAAGACGGGCAAGAAGCAAACCCGCCAAGTGATGAACCTGCCGGAGGTGACCAAGCGCATCGTGGCCACCATGCGGGTGCGTGAAGAGAGCGAGGGCAAGCCGTACGGCGTGGTCGTCGTGGCCGAGGGGTTGGCCGAGTATCTCCCCTACGAGGAAATCAAGGGCGTACCCCGCGACGAGCACGGACATATCGCCATCTCGAAGTTGAATCTCAGCCGCTTCTTCGCCGAATTGATCGGCGAGGAATACACCCGGCAAACCGGCCGCAAGCGAAAGATGACCGGACTCACGCTGGGGTACGAATGCCGCTGCGCCAGGCCCAACGCCTTCGACGTGATGCTGGGAAGCCAGTTGGGCGTCGGCGCGTATCGGGCGTTGGTCGAGAAGCGGCTCAACGGCGTCATGGTCTCGGTTTCCGGACAGCTCGATCTGAACTACGTTCCCTTCGAGAAGCTGGTCGATCCCGACACCCTGGTCACCGTGGTCCGATTTATCGAACAGGGCTCCGATTTCCACCGCCTGGCCCGGTTCCTGGAAACCTACGTCGACTGATCCATCGAGTTTAGCCCGGGTACTCGTACCCGGCGATGTGGAGTGTTCGCGCTTTGTCCCCACCCCGGGCACGAGTGCCCGAGGTCAACGTTTCCGTTCACCCAGGAGCACCCGACCATGAGCGAGATACATCAGGTAGATGCCGTTGGAACGCCGGCCAAGAAACCGTTCGTATCCCTGACGACGATCCTCATCTTGGTCCTATTCGTCGCGGCCGTGGTGGTGATGGTCGTCGAGCTTAGGGCACGGTCGGCCTATAATGGCAGCCGCGAAGCGATCATCGACGCGTTCGACAATGGTGTCGATATTGGCGGCAGAACGGCCTTCCTCGACGAAGACGTAACCGATCTATTGGAGGGAGCGCCCGATCGCAACCTGGACGGAAAAATCGAAGAGATCGAGTGGCGTGGCGTGATGCAAACCTACACCATCACGCTACGATACGGGGTGGGCGGCGAGGTGATGAAAATCGAGACCGGGTCGGGCGAAGAGGATGCGTAGCCCGTCTCGCGATGTTGGATGGGTTGCGCGCGCATCTCGCCCGCGATGCGTGCCTTTCCATGGCGCCCGCGCCATCGCCAATCAAGGGGAGTAAACAACAGATGGGGAGACCGCTGGCGCTGCTGCTCTTGTCGTGCCTGATGGCCATCGGCACCGGTTGCTCCGGCAGCAACGGCGATTCCCGCGCGACGGGCCCGCCGACGGCGCAACGTGATCTTCCGGCAACGCCCGAGCCCGGATTGAAACCGCCCCCACCGCCTCCTCCACCACCACCACCGGATGGCCAGGAGCCTGCAACACAGCCGCCGGCAGTTCGGCCATCGACTCCCGTGCCGAGCCCCGCGGTCCGTCCGCGTCCGCCGCTTCCCCCGGCAACGGGCACGCGCCCGTCCACGGCAGCCAGGGGCCCCTCGATTGCCCTCTCGCTGCCGGTGGCCCTACCGCAGACCGGCCCCGCGGGCATCATGATGATGTTCAGCGTCGAGTACCGCTTTACGGCCGGCGGCCCCGAGTCGTCGAACCAATACGTCTGGGTGATCGAACCCGCCTCGGGCAACCCGCTGAAGCAACCCGTGCGTTTGAAGACCGAGGGCAAGCTCCAGGGCGCCATCCACGGACTGCGTCCCGAACACGGTCCCTTCTACACGCACCTGGAAGACGCCCGCGGGAATCGGCTCTCGCGATCCGTCGAACTGGATTGAACATGGCGGTCCCACGGGTCGTGTTTCCCGAAAACTCCGGAAGAACCCAAGAAAAGAGGGGGGGCGACCCGCCTCGCAACGGCGACGGTAGCCGGCATATCCGCGAAGTCACCCCGGGGCTGCTTGCCGGAGACCGATTCTCAAGGTACATATTCCTAAGGTAGGCAGCACGATCGACAATGCTCTTCCATCCCCCCGTGCTTGTGGGGCCGAAGCGTTTCTCACTCGGGAGGATACATCATGGGATTCACCGCACTGGTGGCAGATGATTCAATGACCATGCGAGCCATCATCAGCGACACGCTACGAGACCTGGGCGTGGAGGAGATCCTCGAAGCGGAAAATGCCGAACAGGCTTTTTCCGCGTTTAGCCGCAACACCCTAAATTTGGTCGTCCTCGACTGGTACATGCCCGGCCGCAGCGGGGTGGACGTCATCCGGGCGATTCGCGCCACGGGTTCCGAAGTACCGATCGTCATGGTCACCGCCGTGGGAACGGCGCGGGAGCAGGTCACCGAAGCGGTTCAGGCGGGCGCGTCCGACTACCTGCTGAAACCGTTTAAGCCGGAAGTGCTCCGCGAGAAGCTGGAGAAGTTCTGCTGTTGCTGTTGACGCACTCTCTTACCCCCCGCCACCCATGCCCGACAAGGCAGACCTCGAATCGGCCAAGCGGCGGATGCTCGACCGCCATCTCAGCGGCCGGGGGATTCGCTCCCCAAGCGTTCTGGCGGCCATGGCCAAGGTGCCCCGCCAGCGGTTTCTGCCCAAGGCGCTGCTAGACGAAGCATACGCCGATCGGGCCTTGCCCATCGAGTGCGAGCAAACGATCAGTCAGCCGTACATCGTGGCGCTGATGACCCAGGCGTTGGAGCTCTCGGGGCAGGAGAACGTGCTGGAGATCGGCACCGGCAGCGGTTACCAAACGGCCGTGCTGGCCGAGTTGGCGAGTCAGGTCGTCACGATCGAGCGCCACGCCCCGTTGTCCGCCGGTGCGGGACAAACGCTCGCCGAACTGGACTACGAAAACGTCACGCTTCTGGTGGGCGACGGTACGTTGGGCCATGCGGATCGGGCACCGTACGACCGCATCATCGTCACCGCCACCGCCGAAAGGTACCCGGCGGCACTCTACGAGCAACTCCGCACCGGCGGCATCCTCGTCATGCCCATCGGCCGCCAGGACAAGCAGGTCCTGCAAGCGGTCCGCAAGACGGCCTCCGGCCCAACAACGACCAACCTCTCCGGCTGCCGCTTCGTCCCCCTGATCGGCGAGCAAGGTTGGCCGGAGTGAACAGAACTCACCGCCCATCGTTGCCGCAGCGGTCCCAACCTCCGATCTGCA
>CAYUIQ010000112.1:0-27041 GCA_964444795.1 uncultured Planctomycetaceae bacterium | reverse complement strand
AAATCGGTCGTCGCCGTAAGTCGTTACCTGGACTATGGAAGTGCCATTCGGGTCTCATGCTGGGTCGTTAAACGGGACTCTACCGTCTCCTCCGCCACAACCGCACATGACTTGCAGCCTGTGCCGCTCAGCCGCTGGGACCGGTCTGGATCTCGATGTCCTTGAACTCGACGTGCATGTCGGCGCCGCCGTGCAACTGGAATCCCAGATGCCCTTCGAGCCGCCCGGGATCGTTCCTCAGTTCGGCCGTCGTCACCCCGTTCAGCTTCACCGTGATGCTCTTGCCTCGGGCAGAGACAACTATCTCGTTCCAATCGCCCGGTTTGAAGCACTTCTTGACAATCGCGGGGCTCGGCTGAACGACCCAGGCGCGGCCGCCCGTTTCGTAGAGTCCGCCGACGGGCCCGCTCGGTGCGATCTCCGCCTGGAATCCGTGAACGGCTACTGGGTGATTGACCCGCTCGCAACGGAAGTAGAGCCCGCTGTTTCCCTGGACGGACTTGAACTTCAGCCGGAGAACAAAATCGCTGAACTTGTTGTCAGAAAGCAGGATGCCGTGCCGCTTCTCGCTCTTCTGACTCGTGCCGACGATTGCGCCATTCTTAACTTCCCATGTGCCACCCGGCGCGGGATGCCAGCCACCGAGTGTCTTGCCGTCGAACAGCGGCTTGAACTCGCTGGCGGAGACTGCTCCCGCAGTTGCCACAGCCACGGTTACGATCCCCAGTGCCAAGAGTCGTCGTTCCTTCATGGGTTACACCTCCAAATCACATGTGCTTTGTTGCTGTTGCGACTGCCCGCCAAACAATACGGTAACGGTGCTGCCGGCGGCCGCCAGGAATACTCAAAGTGGATTATAGTCTGGCACCGGGGGGCATGCCACCGGGCACGGTTTGCTCCATCATGCCGGCCGGCGCATACGCGATATGGACATCGGTCATAATTGACTCGGCCGGTTCATTTGGGGCGTCCTTCGATCTTTGTTCCACTTTGACGGTCGTCATTCAACTACCAGACCAGCGCCGGCAGTGCGTGTCGCGATGTTCGCACATGGCGCAGCCCCAGCCGGGGCGGAAGTTGAACCGGCCGGAGTCCAGAGTGTCGAGGTACTCGCGAATTACGCCAAAGAGACGCCTGAAGTGGGTTTCCGAGCGGGCCGGATAGCGGTGAAACTCGATCTTCGGTATCTTCGTCTTGATCAAGCTGCGAATCTCCAAGCTGGATTCCTTACGGCCATCAAGCTGCCGGAACAAGTAGGCATAGCTCGAGAGTTGGACCTCGTGCGTGATTTCCGCCGGCGTCCCGCCGCGCGCCGACGTTTTGAAATCGGCGATCACCGGTCCCTGCTGCTCATCGAGCACCAGGTCGACGATTCCCAGCAGCGAAATCCCCAGATCTTCGCCGGCTATTGGATCGACCAGCGGCGATTCCATCGTGGCTTCCACGGCCAGCGGCCGTGGTTCGTCCTCCGGGACGTGGGCCAGAACGCCGGCAAAACCAGTACCGATGCAAATCTTGCCCCAACTGGCGGTCAATTGTTCGACGGATCGCCCCTCGGTAACAGTATTCGACCGGACTCTGGAAAACGAAATCCATCCTTGGTATGGTTCAGGGTATGTTCAGCCCGAGTCGGGTTCGGGCTGACAGCACAACGGGAATTCCGGTTGACTGGTGCTAACCTCAGGCCGGGGCGGTTTTTCAACTTATCACCGATGGTCGGGTAAAGACCACAAGGCGTCCGCGCCCCGACCGGAAAGGAGAGAACGATGCGCCAGCCAGTCCATGCCAACACGCGTGTGGCGGTGCTCGTACTGAGCATGCTTGTCTTCGGTGGAGGCATTGCCCGGGGCGAGGAGTCGCCGCCGACCATCAAGGCGGCGCCTCATCCCAAGGAGTTCGCCTTTACACTCAACAACGGTTACGGTCAGGGCGTCAAGTTCCCGACCGACCCCGAGGCGTTTGAAAATCTGCTGGTCAACATGAAGAAGGCCGGATTCAACACCATCTATTGCGTCTACAAGGATTGGCGCCTGCCGCTGTGCGAGAAGCACGGCGTGAAGATGATGATCGACGTCCTGGCATGGCACGAAGACGCCCAGACCGATATCCGCCGCAATGAAGAGCAACGCGCGGCGGTGAAGGCTATCTGCGGAAAAGTCCGAGGCAACGACGCCGTGTGGGGCTACAACATCTGGAACGAGAAACTCTCGTATTTCGGATACCCGGACGGCAAGAGCATCGACGACTACATCCTGATGCTCAAGAAGTGGGACCCGACCCATCCGATCTGGATGGGCACCTACCAGGTGATCTATGCCAACGCGCCGAAATCGAAGCCCGGCGTCCACGGCTATTACGATTATCACTGGCAACGGGGATTCCACTGGCATTTCGCCGCCCTTCAGTGGTACCGAGGGCATGTCCCCAGCCAGGACGGCGTATTCGGACGCTGGATGCTTGGCAGCGACTACAACCGCAACTCCTACACGCTCAACACGTCGATTCCGTTCGGCCTGAAGACCGTGATCTGGTTCATCGGTGGGCCATTCGACGCCGAGGGGAACATTGACCCGGAGCATCGTTTTCATCATCTGGTGAAGATCGGCCAGGAAATGCAAAGGTTGTATCCCGAGATCGGCAAGCTGGGCATGCCCAAGGCCGTCTATTCGACGCCGACGATAAAGTGGCACGACAATAAGGACAAGGAAGAAGACGTGCCGTTCCGATTGACGCCGTTTCCGGCGGACTTCTGGTTCCAGGTGCGCGGCGGCGAGGCGGTCGTCGGCTTCTTCAAATACCCCGGCGGCGAGGACGCGATCTTCGTAGCCAACCACAACGCCTTTGCCCCGCAAACGATGGTGGTTGCGCTGAACGGCCCGGGAACAGACAAGGCCGTCATGGAATTGTTTAATCGCGAGACAGGTCAGTGGGATCCGATCGAAAAGAAGGACGGGGCATACACGTTTCCTCTGCGCGCCGCTGGCGGTGAATTACTGCGAGCAAAGGGAAGAGTGACTTCCACCCCGTAAGAAGCTATTATTGGCGTACCTGAAGGCCGTCAGTTGTTCGACGGATCGCCCCGGCGAACTTTTCTGCCCATCTTCACGGCGCCGGCGTTGGGGTTGCGGGTGTACATTCCCGGTTGATCCGCAGCCAGGCAACGGCCGGAAGCCCACGTCCTGAGCTTTTCGACGGATTCGTGGGCCGTGCGCGCCACGGGCACGACGTTCTGGGCGGCTTCGACCAGCGGCACATCCAGCAACGCCGCCAGACGGCAGCACGATTTGATCTCCGCACCAGTCCAGTCGGCGTCGACCGGCTTGGGTTGCTTCGCATCGAGCCCGAACCGCTCCGTGTAGATGTTCCAAATCTGCCGCCGCTGGGGCGTGCCGGGCAGGTCGACGAAGAATATCCCGTCGAACCGCTCCGCCCGACTGAATTCCGGCGGTGATCTGGCCGGCCAGCGCCTGCACGATCTCCGCGGACTGCATGAAGCGATGGAAGGTTTACAGCACCAGCAGTGCCGAACTATCCGCGCTAGCCAACGCATTGACCGCCCGGATCGCCGCCAACGGATCGTTGCCGCCGGCATCGGCCGGTTGTTCGGCGCCGGGAATCCGCAATCCGCGGTCGATGTCCCAGTGGGCCAGTTTCCAGTTCTGATCGCGGCACATCTGGGCAATTTCTCGCAGGGCATCTTCGTGCTCCGCCGATTCAATCCAAATCGCCGTGAAACAGGCGGAGACGTATTCCGCCAACCGTTGCGTAAGTGACATGCGGGACTCCTCGATATAGGATGGGGGGTATTTGGTACACGGAAACTCGACAGGAGCACTACCCCATGGCACGATTGGACATCCGACCGGGATGCCCCGAACCGGATTCGGGTCAGCGGAGTGTGTCTGCCCAGCGCACCTGTAGTTCTCTTCCGGCACGGTCGCCTTGACGCGGGCTTCGCCGGCAGCTTCGGATTCAATCTCGGATCATGCCCCGGTGTATCGTGCTCGGTCCGCCTCTCAACTCCGAAGGAGCCTGTCCTACTGGAACGAGCCAAACACCCCCCTCCGTACAGGGGTGGGTATATGGGGTTCGCCTTGCGGCTCGCGGGTTTGCGTGTTTTTGATTTGCAGAGGGCGGAATCGGACAACTGCCGCGGGACCTGGCATCAAGGTCCGGCGCTCGGGCCGCTGCGGCAGGGAAGGAGCATTATTGGGGGGTGCAACCCTTAATTTGCTTGTTTTGCCGGGAAGACGTGGCTACGCTAGAAGACGTTCGTTTGGAGAACTCGCTGGGTACTGGTCGGGGCTTGAGCGGCTTCATTGAACCGGCTACCGTCTTGACGACGGGCGCTCTTCTCTCCGAATCCATACGTGGAAACGAGGCTGCGCCGGTGATCTGTACAACGGAGAGGCTTGTGATGAGAAACAGGTCGTTTCGGCGCCACCCATGGCGCCAGGAAGTGTCGCTGTTTTTCGCGGTGACACTCCTGATCGCCGTGTTGCTTCCGGCGAGTGTGGGGAATGCTCAAGAACGGTTGTTACCCGAAACACTTCCCATTGCGGACGCCCATTTTCACCTCCTCGACTTCCTTCAAAATGGCGCACATCTGGATCCGAAGTCTGGGAAAGAAATGTCGCCAACCGTGGCCCGCAGCTTGCCACATTTTCAGAGTCACCATCGGCTGAAATTGCTCCTCCAGAAAATGGATGAGGCCAACGTGAGCCACGCAATGGTTTCGGGAATGCCCTTTGTCAAGAAATGGTCCGCGGATGCGCCGGTTCGGTCGAAGTACTATCTTGACAGCGGATCCCGGGTCACCAGGGCAAGGGACACCGATTACGTCGTCGCCCTTTCCTTCGTTGCATTCCAGATGGCCGAACCGCAACGGTACCAACGAGAGTTCCCCCGCTTGGCTCCCTTCATCTGTGGATTCAATGAAACCGACTTGGGAGCCGTGGACATGATCGCCAAGCGCATCACCGAATTCCCCGGCTTGTGGAAGGGGATCGGCGAGGTGATGTCCCACCATGACGATCTCACCAATCTGACCACGGGGGAGCGGCCCCGCGCCAACCATCCCGCCATGTTCCGGATATTCGATTTTGCCGGTGCGTTTGGTCTTCCCGTCTCTATCCACCACAACATGGCTCCCATCTCTCCAGACGGCTCTCCTCGCGACGCGGAATACTTGGGCGAACTCTTGGACGCGTTCGAGGAGTTTCCGCGGACCACCTTTATCTATGCCCACGCGGGAGTCAGCCGTCGCGTGGTGGTGGAGGACCTCACGGAGATTCTGGACCGTTACGTATTGACCCCACACCAGAATCACGTTCTGATCGACCTGTCCTGGGTGGTCTTTGAAGACTATCTTCTGGACAGGGACCGTCACGGGGGCGTCAAGCGATGCCGTATTTCCGGGGAACCGCTGATACGTCGGGAGTGGATCGAGCTGATCGAGAAGTTTCCGGGCAACTTCCTGCTGGGGTCGGACAAGATTGGGAATTTCACCGGAGATCAATACACCAAGGAAATCCGCAAGTTCGATCCGCTACTGAGCCAATTGAAGCCGGAAGTGGCCAAACAGGTAGCATCCCTGAACTGGTTGAGGATTGTGCCCAAAGCGGGGCTTACCCTTCCGGAAGGATACAAATATCCGGAATTTCGCTACACGCAGCGAAGCGGACCCCGCAGGGTTCCGTTCCGGGCAATTCGCTCGTCCGATACTCCGATCCAACCGTGGTTGCCCGCCGGCAAAGATACGGCGCGAGTGCCAGGCATTGCTCCCTGATGTGGCACCGGAGTCCACCCGAGCCCCGGGCAGAGAGGCGAACCGATGATCCCGAGCGATGACGAGGTCCGCAATGGTAGCTGAGCAAGCCGATACACCCGATACCGATGCGTCGCCACCTGAGGCCGATGGCACTGCGTCTGGCGGCACTGCGTCTGGCGGCACTGCGTCTGGCGGTGGCATGGGGAGACTGAGGTTGTGGAGTGACGCGATTTGGGAAATGACTCGGAGCCACCGGTTCCGAACAGCGGCGGTTGTCGCCCTGATCTGTCTGCCTATTCTGATCGGCATGATCTGCCAGATGATCTGGTCTCTTCCCGCATCCATTGCGGTTGCCAGCGGGCCGGAGGGCGGATTTTATCAGGCCATCACCGATCGCCTGTCGAAGGAAATCGAGACACGAACAGGCGGCGAAGTCGACGTGACGACAGTCCGTACGGACGGCTCGCTGACCAATCTGCGTCTTTTACAGGAAGGCCAAGTGGACTTCGTTCTCTATCAAGCGGGAACGGAAAAGGTGGTCAACGGCCTCGAGTCGTGCTTCGTCGCGCGCGACGAGGATGAAGACGGAGAGTTGACGCGGAAGGAGCTTATCAGCCCCTATCCTCACGACGTCTTCTGCGAACTGGACCGCAATACCGACGACTCGCTGACTCGCGACGAATACTTGGCGCCTTGTTCGGGTGACGTGACGCCCGACGCCCAGCGGGGAAAGAGAGCCTTCAACCGGCTCGACACGAACCGAGACGGTGTCTTGTCCATGGGCGAGTACACGGATACGTCTTCGATTACGTTCGTCGCGAACGTCGCTTCCGAAGCGATGCATGTGATTGTCGACCGCGACGCATCCATCGCCGGCATCGAGGACCTGCGGGGCATGGAGGTTGCCTTGGGGCCCAAGGACTCCGGCAACTACGCCGCCAGCATGATCGTATTGCAGCACTGTGGCTTGGCCCAGCGCGACCAGGACATGCAGTGGAAGTGCCCCTCCTTTAAGGCCGTCGAGAATCTGGACTATATGCAAATCAAGGAGAAGCTGCTTGCCGGCGAGCTCAAGGCGGCGATGATCAACGCAAGCACTCAGTCGCCCATTCTAAGAGAACTCCTTGGCTCAGGGAAATTCCAACTCCTCTCCGTTCCGCACACGGAAGCCCTCTCGGCAACCAATCTCCTCGTTTCGCAGTACAAGATACCAGAAGGCATCTATCGCTGCGAATCGGATTCGGCTGCTTTCGCGCCTTCCGCGAACGTCGATACGATTGCCTTGAGAGCGCAGTTGCTCACGCGCAACGACGTTCACGCCGGCCTGGTAACCCGAGTCACGCAGATCGTCCTGAACGAGGAGTTTGAGAAAGAAGGCACGCTAAATGAATTGTTCGTGGCCACCAATGTCGAACGACGGGCGATCGCCTGCCAGCGGCCGGAATTCCCGATCCATCAAGGTGCCCTGGCGGTCTACAAGCCCATTGGGATTGACTACTATGGATTTGAGAAATGGTACGCTCTCTATTCGCTGATCGCCTCCGTGTGTGTCGCGAGTTTCGTCGGCTACCGGTGGATCCGGAAGCAGAGAGCAAGGCACCGGGTTGTCAGGCTGGAACGATACGTCGATGCAATCTTCGATATCGAACGCCGACAACTGGCGCTCGATGTGAGGCCAAGCGCAAACGACGTGGACGAGTTGCAGCGCCTTCTGGACGCCGTCACTTTGCTCCGGCAGCGGGCGTTGCGCGAGCTCCCGTCTCAAGAGGTGATCGAGGACCCGGCAGTCTACTGTTTTGTCCAAATCTGTCATTACGTGAGTACGAAACTTGATGCGAAAATATCGCGGCAGCGACTGGACGGCCGGTTTGACGAACTGGCCGATTCCGCGCAGCGCGCTAATGTCTCGACAGGAAGCTCGAAGAAGCGGGCAAAGAAGAGAAAAACCTCCGGCCGTAGCAAGAAGGCATGATGGATCGATGATCGCAGAGTCGCAGTGCCAAGGTGAAGCTCCCACAGGCCTAAACCGGCCGGGCCGTGGTCCCTCTCCGTGAAACCGAATTGGCTGACGATGACAGCCGTGAAGGAGAGGCGAGCCGATGGGTTCCGCGTTGCGCTGACCGAGCCGGCACCAGAAGATGCGAGGATTGGCTGGCCGTTGATATGCTGAACCGGTTGCGCGGAAACACCGCCGTGTCACAACCAACGCGACTCAGTCGGCCTGCCGTCGGGCTTGACGGTCTTGATCTCGATCTCGCCAAAGGCCGGGGCGACCGCCAGGAGAAACAGGAAGCCCGTTAACCACGATTGCCTTGCTCTTTTCACAGCGGTTCCTTTCACCCGATATCTCCCCTTTGGGTTGAGCCTGAAGACGATCCAGGCTCGCTGGCGGTGGCTATTGTAACATCGCGCCCCCTGTAACGGGCTCGATCTCGACTTCGCCTGGGGTGGGTTTCCCGGCCTACATCACACAGGCTCCCGCACTGACAGTTCGAGTTAATCTCGGAACGCCACGACCGATCCTGGCGACAAAGTGCCAGTCGTTCTCGCGCGGAGTTCGGCAGCGAGTGCAGGTCAATCTCGATGTCGGCGCCGCCGCAGCCAGGCACAACCGGCCAACAGCAGGCCGCCCAGTCCCAGCAGCACCGCACTGAGCGGTTCCGGGACGCCGATCAGCGCCAGGTCGCCCGCGCCGTTGTACCAGAACAACTCCACCTCGGCGCCGCCGTTGCGTTCGAAGTAGACGAGTTCCAGTTCGTGCAGTCCGGCCGCCAGATCGGCGTGGCCATAGATGTTGTGCGGGCCGCGAAGGGCGTCGTCGTAGATGACGTCCATGTCGTCGATTCGCAGCCGGCTGCCGTCGTCGCTGTTGACGCCGAAGACGTAGTTGCCGTCCTCGGGCACCATCAGCAGGGCGGTTGCCATGAGGGCGAAATCGTCGTCATCGCCGGGCGTGTCGAGAGGAAATCGATTGTCGTTGCCGAACAGCCCGTTGCCACCCGTATCGAGGAAGTTGATACTGGAGAAGCCGCGGGTGGCTTCCTCGTCCAGGTTCATACCGGCCAGCAAGGCATCGGCGTCGGCCAGGCTGTCGATGGTACCGGTGGAGGTCGCTTGCCGCACGAGGAACCCTTGCGGGGCATAGGGTGTAAGGTTGCGGGACGGCGTGCCGTCGACGATCACCACGTCGTCCAGGTGCGAGACCCGGCCGCCTTCACGGTTGTGGAAGGCGATCAGATTAGTGGCCATGACGGAGTCGCTGGTGGCGGTGGCAACGGCCGCTTTCGGTCCGCCCACCTGCTTCATGGTCAGGGCCAAATTCAAACCGTCGTCGACGATCTCGAAATCGTAGGTTTCGCCGGCCAGCAGCCACTGGCTGGCGTTGATCAAATCACTCACGTTCGCTCCGCCCATGCCGCGGATGACGATGTTGTTGGTGGTCCCCGTTTCTACCGCTTGAAATTCGATGCCGTTGGCGGTCTCGCCGTAGCTGCCCCCGGGCACGCCGTCGCTACGGGTGAGGATCTGCATGAAGTCGTCGCCGCTTTGAAATGTCCAACGGCCGCGGATGGTCAGGCCATTGCCGGCGGCGGGGTCGAACTCCTGAGCGGTGTTCAGATGGGCCCGACCTTCCACGCGGATCCGCTGGTCCTGCTCGTTGATGCTCTTGGGGTTCTGTGGGATGCCCGCGGTTACCGCGTTCCACAGCGAGGCGTCCAGCGAGTTGTCGTCGAAGCGGTCTTGCAGCAGCACGCTACCGAAGTCCGGCAGGTTGGATTGCGGCGAGCCGATGCTCACGTTGTCCAGGTTCGCGCGGAAGCCGCCTTCGCGGTTGTGGAAGGTGATGAAGTTGCGGGCCAGCGACGACGAACTGGCGGCGATCATCGAGCCCTGCTTGGTGCCGTCGATCTGCCGCATGGTGAAGAACAGGTTGCTGCCGTTGTCGCGAATGTCGAAGTCGTAGGTTTCGCCGAGCTGCGCGCCGAGCCCGCCGCCGCTGGTGACTGCCCCCGTCACGGCAGCTCCGCCGCGTGCGCGGATGGCCATATTACCTCCGGTATCGACGTAGAACTCCACCCCGTTGTTCGTCTCGCCCCAGGAGCCGCCGGGCGTACCGTCGCTGCGAGTGAGAATCTGGAGCATGTCGCTGCCGGAGACGAAGGTCCACTGTCCGGAGATGTGCAGGCCGTCTTGGGGTGCCGTCAGCGGATCGTACTGTCCGACGGTGTTCAGGTGAGCCCGGCCCTCCAATTCCAGGTGTCCGGCCGTCTCCGTGATGCTCTTGGGATTCTGCGGAATGCCGCCGGTTACGGTAAACCACTTGGTGCCGTCGAGGACTCCGTCGTTGAAGTCGTCGAAAATGGGGACGTGGCTGGGGGCCGCGTCGACGATCACGTTGTCCAGCACGGACCGGTTGCCGCTCCCCTCGCGATTGTGGAAGGTGATCAGATTGGTCGCCAGAGCGCTGGTGCTCTGGGCCATTACGGCGTGATGCTTGCCGCCGCCCACCTGATTCATCGTGAACAGGAGGTACTGGCCGTCGTCGCGGATATCAACGTCATAGGTTTCGCCGGCCACCGGGTTCAGCGAGCCGGAGTTGACCACGTTGGATACGCTAGCCGCACCGCGGCTGGCGATAGTCATCGCGCCGCCGCCGACCCCGGCGCCGAACGCGCGAAACTCGATGCCATTGTTCGTCTCGCCATAGCCACCGCCAGGCGTGCCGTCGCTGCGGGTGAGGATCTGCATCATGTCGGCATCGTTGAGAAACGTCCACTGCCCGCGGATACGCAAGCCGTCATCGGCAATCGCCGCCGGGTCGAACTGCTGGGCCGTGTTCAAGTGGCCGCGGCCCTGCAGTTCGATATGCTTGCTCGACTCGCGGACGATCACGCCACCCTGAGGAATGCTGGTGTTGGTGGCCCACTTGGCCGGGTCGAGGGAATTGTCGTTGAAGTCATCCACCAGCAATGCGCCGGGAACCACCAGCGGCGGTTCCGCAGCCGGCGAATCGATCACCACGTTGTCCAGATTCGACCGCCGGCCGCCCTCGCGGTTGTGGAAGGAAATCAGGTTGCTGGGCATCGCCGAGTTGCTCATGGCCCAAACCGTGCGATGCTTGTTGCCGTCGACCTGGCGCATGTCCAACATCAGGTTCTGGCCGTCGTCGCGAATCTCGAAATCGTAGGTCTCGCCGATCGATGCGCCCAGCGAAGCGGAATTGAACACGTTCGACACGGCGGCGCTGCCCCGGTTGCGAATCGTCATGCCGCCGCCGGCGGCGGTGGAGACCTGGAACTCGATGCCGTTGTTCGTCTCACCGTATCCGCCACCGGGTGTGCCGTCGGTGCGAGTAAGGATTTGCATGAAGTCGTCGCCCGAAATGAAGGTCCACTGCCCGCGGATACGGATCCCGTCTTGTGGCGCGGCGGCGGGATCGAACTGCTGGGCGGTGTTCAGGTGGGCGCGACCCTCGATTTCCATCTGGAAGCCGGTTTCGGTGACGCTCTTGGGGTTCTGGGGAACGCCGGCGGTAACCACGTTCCACTTGGCCGGATCGATCAAGTTGTCGTTGAAATCGTCCACCAACAGCGCGCCGGGGTCGTTCAGCGCCCGTGGAACGGGCGAATCGATGATCACGTTGTCCAGGTTCGATCGCCGGCCGCCCTCGCGGTTGTGAAAGCTGACCAGATTGGTTCCCATCACCGACGTGCTGTCGGCGGTGACCCGGCGGTACTTGTCTCCTCCAACCTGCTGCATGGCGAAGGTCAGGTTGTGACCGTCGTCGAGGATCTCGAAGTCGTAGGTTTCCCCGGCCACCGCGTCCAGCGGGCCACTGTTGAAGAGGTTCATCAGGCCCGCACCGCCGCGGCCGCCGATGGTCATCGTGTTTCCGACGCCCGACGCCTGCACGCGGAACTCCAATCCGGCGTTGGTCTCGCCGTAACTGCCGGCGGGCGTGCCGTCGCTGCGGGTGAGGATCTGGAGCATGTCGTCGCCCGAGACGAACGTCCATTGCCCGCGGACTCGGATCCCGTCCTGCGGGGCGCCCAAGGGATCGAACTCGGGCACGGTATTCAGGTGAGCCCGGCCCTCGATCTGCATGCGGTGCGAGGCCTCGACGGCACCCTTGGGATTCTGCGGAATTCCGGCGGTGACCACGTTCCACTTGGCCGCATCGATCGAGTTGTCGTTGAAGTCGTCCTGCAGAAGCGCGGCTGGGTCATTGATTACGATAAGATCGGGGGAGTCGATGATCACGTCGTCCAGGTTGGACCGCCGGCCGCCCTCGCGGTTGTGAAAACTGACCAGGTTGGTACCCATGACCGAGGTGCTCACCGCGCGGACCGTGCGCTGTTTGGGACCGCCGACCTGATCCATGCTAAAGATCAGGCCATAGCCATCGTCGTGGATTTCGAAGTCGTAGGTTTCCCCGGCGAGCGCGTTTAGCGGCCCGGCATTGGCGACCGAGGAAACGCCCACTCCGCCGCGGCCACTGATGGTCATCGTATTGCCGACGCCCGACGCCTGCACGCGGAACTCCAATCCGGCGTTGGTTTCGCCGTAGCCGCCGGCGGGCATGCCGTCGCTTCGGGTGAGGATCTGCAGCATGTCGTCGCCCGAAACGAACGTCCAGCGCCCTCGAAGGCGAAGCCCGTCCTCGGGAAGACTGGCCGGGTCGAACTGCTGGACCGTGTTCAGATGGCCGCGGCCCTCCAACTCGATACGCTGGTTCGTCTCAGTGACGCTCTTTGGATTCTGCGGGATCCCCGTCGTGACGGCGTTCCACTTGGCCGCGTCCAACGAGTTATCATTGAAATCGTCCTCCAGCAGCAGGGTTGCCGCTTGCGTGGTACCAGCCAGTGCGAACATCACAAGCGCCAAGACGGCGACGAAACGTCGGTGTTGAGTCGTCAACTGGAACATCTCTTCTCCTCCCCCGAGGGCTTCGGTCAATCGAAGATGCTCTGCAAATGATTCCGGGCGGCCGGAAAAGCCGTCGCAGGATAAGCGCAGCATGACCCGCCTATGCTACTTGTTGCCACCGCTGAGTGCAAGTAATTTCTTGGGTTTTCTGCCTGCCGCTGCAAGCCATTGCGGGACAACGTGTTGCGCAAGCGGTTTTCTATGCGGACTTATCGACCCTCGAAGCGGATACTCCGCCGAATGCGGGAAATGGCCAGAAGTGAGACAAGGACACCCACCCTACTCGGGAATATCGAAGAATTGGATTGACTGATCTTTCTCCGAGAGCGTCTTGTCGGGCTGCTCCTTTCTCTTGCGTCTGAAGGTAAAGTCGATCGGTCGTTTTTTGAGGTATCTGAATTCGTCGTCGTACTCAAGAATCTCAGCTTTGTAGCCGCCGTGCTTCTGTTTGCGTGATTCGACTAACAAATAGAACCGTTGCTTGGCCGTGTTGTAGGTGATGCTTTCGTACCCTTGGTCCGCACGGGCCACTCCAAACAGTCCGTTGGCACTGTTGGGTTGCAGGTCGTCCGAAATGCGGGCAATCTCGGCGCGGTCGTCAAAGACCACGAAATAGTGCCGGTCCCTCGCCAAAACGCCGCTCGCCTCCAATCGCCGTTGCCGCTTCCGTGTTGGTTGCCATCGGTGCCTTCTTCGCCTGGTTGGCGCCGGGAAGTCAAAGTCTGGCCTTTGCCGACATGGCCAAGGCGTTTTCTGGCGTTCGCACGGCTCGGTTTACCATGACCGCCAGGATCAAGGATGGCCCGACGCAGCACAGCAAGGGTCTGTTCATGGCCCCGGCGAGGGAACGGATCGAAACGAAGATGAACCAGACCACCAGCATGATCATGGTTTTCGACATGGAGAAGAAGCAATCCGTCTCGCTGATTCCCAACCACAAGGTCGCCATGGTCTATGATCTGGAGAACGCGCCGGAAAACGCCGAATCGCCCGCGACATTCGACAAGTTGCGAAAGCAGTTCCAGCGAGCTCAACAGGGCGAGGAGAATACGGAATCGTTGGGTGAGCGAACCATCGACGGAAGAACGACCGTCGGGTTCCGTATCGTCGATGGACGCATCGAGACGAAGATTTGGGCCGATCCCAAGACCGAGTTGCCCGTCCGGGTCGAGACGACCATCGGCGGCGAGCAGAAAACGCATCTGGTCATGGAGAACTTTGAGTACGACGTCGAGTTGGACGAGTCGTTGTTCGACACGACGCCGCCCGAGGGTTACACGGTCCGCAAGCAGTCGATGGACGTCTCGCAGCCGACCACCAAGGATCTGGCCGAGGTGCTGCGTATCTGTGCCGACAACAACGAGGGGCTGTTTCCCAAGAAGTTGTCGGGCAAGGAAGGAATCGAGGGGGCCATGCAAGAGACGGCCCGCCGGATCGCCGAACAGGGTGGTGATGTGTCCAAGGTCGACGAAGCAACGCTGAAGATGATCAACAAGATCGCCCGCGGCCAGGCGTTCGTGCTTGCCCTGCCGGCGGAAGACCGGTGGCACTATGCCGGCGCCGGCGTAAGACTGGGCAATGCCGAGAAGGCCATCTTCTGGTTCCGCCCGACGGGAAGCAAAACCTACCGGGTCATCTACGGCGACCTGCGTTTGGCCGAAGACGTGGCCGAAGAGGACCTTCCGAAGACGCCGTGAGAGCCTGAGACTACTTCGGAATGAGTTGAATGCACGGTTGGCCCTTACTCTCCGGCGACGGTAACCCGGTGGCTGACAAAAATCGCTACCTGTCGCTGATTGACGTGGTGCCCGATCCCACCAAGGCGGTGGAGTCGTTCGAGTTCCGCAGCGTGACAACGCAAAGCCTTTTGGGTATCCTGGACGCTACGATTGTTGAAGCCGACGGATGCAACCTCAACTCGTGCAAAGGAGCTTTGCCGTGAGACGCATATCAACGCCTCTTCTTATTCAGATCGCGGTAGTTGCCTCCGTGCTGGCTCCGGCGGGCACCCTCCGCGCCAAGGAGCTTCAGTTCGATCTGCAACGACGCGATCCCCAGACCGACGAAGTGGTGAACACCCAAGAAACAGTCGACTCGAAACATGTCGGCGTGGTGATCATCGATCCCTGGAACTATCACTGGTGCATGACGGCCTGTGAGCGGGTGGGGGCCATGGTGCCGCGATGGAACCGGGCGATTGAATGTGCGCGAAAGCTAGGCATGCCGGTGATGTGGGCCCCGACCGACGTGGCCAGCCAGTACGTCGGTACGCCGCAGCGGGAACGGGCCTTGGCCGTGGAGTATCTCACGGTACCCCAGGCACGAGACCTCCGTTGCCGCTTTACCGCCGCCGTGGGGCGCTGTATGTGCGGGCCGGGGATTCATTGTCTGGTCAACTACGGCCACGACGGCATCCATCCGGAATTGGTCATCGTCGAGGAGGACCTGATCGTCTCGGGCTTGCCGGAAATCTATTCTCTCTGCAAGCAACGAGGCCTCACGCACATCATCTACATGGGCCTGCACACGAACATGTGTCTGTTCGGCAAACCGCCGGCGATGAAGAATCTGCATGCCGCCGGACTGCAGTGCATGCTCTGTCGCGATATCAACGACGCCTTTACCCACTACAACCCCGACGCCGGTTTCACCCCCGACGACGGCACGGCGCGGACCGATCGCGACCTGGAGCGAGCCGGCATTCCCACGATCAACATGGTCGACGAAATGACAAAGGCCGGCGCGTGGGATGAGAATTGGATCGTGGAGACGGTCCGTATCACGCCCTGGGGTAGCGGCTCGCGGCCTTACCAGTTCACCGATTCGGTCACGGTGACCTTGCGAACCCCGTGGCTGGAAGACGTGGAGGTTCGATACACGCTCGACGGCAGCCAGCCGCGTAGCCAATCGACCCTATACGAAAAGCCGTTGAGATTGT
Source organism: uncultured Planctomycetaceae bacterium (assembly GCA_964444795.1). Classification (GTDB taxonomy): domain Bacteria; phylum Planctomycetota; class Planctomycetia; order Pirellulales; family Thermoguttaceae; genus JABMRP01. The sequence goes on along the minus strand of CAYUIQ010000112.1, from coordinate 11,406 downwards.
CTGAAACGACCGCCCTGCGCACGACCGCCTTCCGCGACGGCAAGCAGGTCAGTTTGCCGGGCAGCGCCTATTTCGTCCGCCTGGGCCCGATGCCGCCGGAGCCAGATGTTGATCTCGATACCATCACGCCGATCAAACGGCAATATCCACACGGCATCTGGTTCTGGCATCCGAAGGTGAACCAGTCGTACGAAGGCAAACCGCTGCGGATTCGCGGGCGCACGTACGACAAGGGGCTGGGGATGCGTGCCCCGGCGAACCTGCGCTGGGAGTTGAAGGGTGAGTACGATCGCTTCGTCGCCCTGGCCGGCGCGGATGGTAACATGCTCGACGTCAACCATGCGCGTTTCCTGGCGAAGCATCCTAGCGTCGTGTTCAAGGTCTTTGTCGACGGCAAGTTAGCCGCCGAGAGCCCCGTAATGCGAATCTCGCAGGAGCCGTGGCGGTTTGACGTGAAGATCCCCGACGGCGCAAGGCGGATCAACCTGGTGGCCACCGATGCCGGCAGCCGCAGCCCCTACGATCTGGCCAATTGGGCCGAGGCCGGTTTTGTGTTCAAGGGATCCTCCGGCCGGCCGCCGACGGTTCGCGTGCCCGGCTACTGGGAAGACAACGGCCGCTACGCCGGCTACGACGGATTCGCTTGGTATCGCTGCTGGGTGAAGGCGCCCGAGGTCTGGGTCGGCAAGGATCTTACGCTGACGGTCCCGGCCGTGGACAACTCGCACGAGTCGTATTTCAACGGGCGGAAGGTCGGCGGGGCCGGGTCGATGCCACCGAACTACCAAAACGGGCTCGACTCCGAGAAGCCTTGCACCGTGCCGGCCGAGTGGGTTCGTCCCGGGCAGTGGAATCTGCTGGCGCTGCGCGTTTACGACGCCGGCGGCGCGGGCGGATTTCGAGACGGTCCACCCGTGCTCTCCGTAGGCGACCAACAGATCAAACTGGAAGGTCGTTGGGAGTTCCGCACCGGCGACCATCCCGATTGGGCCAAGATGCCCGAAGGCAACGTTGAGCCGCGCGTGGCCGCATTTGAAAAGGTTGAACCATGAAACGGACAAACCGGTTGGCGGCATACCGAACCAGCTCCACTGGTGACGGATTTGGCGTCTTCGCTGGGAGCTGTTATACTCGTTACCTGGATCGACGTGCGATCGGTCGATTCATGGAATCGTCAGTTGGATCTTGGGAAGGCCAACCGGCGCCTTGCAGCATCCAGAGGATTCTGAAAGCCATCGCCATGAAATGCATCTTTCTCACGCTGGCCATCCTGCTGCTGACTCCACCGGGCGCACTCCGCGCCGTTGAACCAGAACGGGTATCTTTCTCCGCGATTTCTTCGCCAATCATCTTCCGTGGCGATGCGACGACCGCGTATCGCGATCCCACCGTGATTTACCACGACGGCTGGTTTCGCCTCTTCTTCACACTGGTTAAGATCGAGCCGGACAAGCGCCCGTTCTCCTACACCGCATGGAGCAAGAGCCGTGATCTGGTCGGGTGGAGCGAACCCGTGATCTTCACGCCGCGAGATCAGAACCTCAACTATGGAAGTCCCGGTAACATTATCCGCCATGGTGACTGGTGGGTGCTTTGTCTGCAAACCTACCCACGCCCCAACGGCGAGACGTACGGCAACGCGTCGGCCCGCATCTGGACGATGCGTAGCAAGGACCTCCAAACGTGGGGGCCGCCGGAGCTACTCCGCGTGAAGGGGCCGGACGTGCCGCGGGAGAAGATGGGACGGATGATCGACGCGTATCTCCTGGCAGACAAGGACGAGCCGGGCAAGTGGTGGTGTTTCTACAAACAAAACGGCATGAGTATGTCCCGGTCACGTGATCTGAAGACATGGACGTACGGCGGCCGGACATCCGCGGGCGAGAATGCCTGCGTTGTCGTTGACGGCGACGAGTACCTGCTGTTTCATTCGCCCGGAAACGGAATCGGGGTGAAGCGATCCAAGGATCTTGCCCAGTGGCGGGACGAAGGCGTGCTCACGCTGGGACAGAAGACATGGCCCTGGGCACAGGGGCGGCTGACGGCAGGTTTTGTCCTGGACCTCCGCAAAGAGGCTGCCGTGGGGAAAGCCTTGATGTTCTTTCATGGCTCGGATTTCCCGGAGAGGGATCCGCGCGGTGGTTTCGATAACTTCGCCAGTATCGGCCTCGCCTGGAGCGATGACTTGAAGACATGGGCATGGCCCGAGAAGGCCGGCGACAAGTCCCGTTCGCTGCGGCCCCCGGGGCGGGCACGTTGATTTCGAGTTGTTCCAGTCCCGGCTGGCCGCGTGGCAGTAACCGGCCGTTGGTCTCGTTATCGCGGGAATTGAACAAGATGAGCAGCAGACGCTGGGCGATCACGTTGGGGCAGCTCTTCTTGTCCGCCGCGCTGGGAGTCGCGCCGGTCTCGGCCTTTGCCGAATCCCCCACGCTGCGGGCCGAGCGACTGCTGCAACGGGCCCGGGAGAACCGTCTGACCGATCCGCTGGCTGCGCAGGCCGCCGAGTTGCTTTCGCACGAAGACCCGTTTGTCCGCGCGATTGCCGAGTGGGCCGTCGCGACCAAGGTGGGCAACGAGAACAAGGGGCAGCAGGTCGTCTGGCCGGGGCCGAACGCGCCCGGGTGGTTTGTGCGTTGGCAAGGCCTGGACGGCGAGTTCCTGCTTGAGTGTGATTACGCCCGGCAAGCGGTTGTGTGGAACATCCATCACGACGGGAAGAAGCTCCTGGAATCGCTGGGCAAGATTCTGCGACGCGCACAAGGGGCCGCGCTGGAGATCCCCACCGAATCGGCGGAAACCCGGGCGATGGTTGCCCGGCAACTCGATCGGTTGCTGTCGATCCACAGGACGCTCCAGCGGCAAGTGGCCGAGAAGCCGCAGGACATTCTGGAACACCGAAGATTGTGGCTCGGGGCCCGCCACGCCGCCCGGCCGATCGTGCTGGCCAACCCGGCGGTGGACTTCGCCGGCTTGGTCTTCATTACCCGTCACTCCGTGCATTCCCACCGCAACATCACCGGTTCGCAATATCCCTGGGTCCACAAGCCGGGTGGTGACATTTGGGTGCGGACGGGGCTGGATCCGAAGGGGCAGATCCGGCCCGTGCTGCAGGGAACGCTGGGCCCCGGGCACGTCCACGGCATCGACCTGCATTGGGACGCCGATCGCGTCGTCTTCGGATACGCCTCGCAGAAGCGATGGCCACCCCGGTGGGACACCGTCGCTGGCAACGACGTCTTTCGGTTGCGCGGCGATCAGGAGCCGACCCACCTGTACGAGATCCGCCTCGACGGGACGGAACGGAGACAGCTCACCGACGACCGCTATTTCAGCGACTTCGAGCCGACCTACTGTGCCAACGGAGATATTGCCTTTGCCTCGGACCGGTCGGGGCGCAGTTCGGAGTGCGGTAAGTTCACGGCCGATCATACGGTGATCAACCTGCACAGTATTTCGGCCGACGGAACGAACCTGCGGCGGCTCAACGACAACAAGGACATCGACCGCTATCCTCATGTGCTGGATAACGGCTTGATCGCCTACACTCGCTGGGATTATCAGGAGCGTCATTTCCTGGAGGTCCACGCCGTCTGGACGATCCATCCCGACGGCACGATGGCCGACGCCGTTTTCAATCAACATATCGAGGCGCCCTACGGCCTGCGCGACACGCGGTCGATTCCCGGGAGCCAGAAGTTGATCTCGATCGCCACGGGGCACCACACGCTGGCCTACGGGCCGGTTGTGATCATCGACCCGTCGGTGGGGATCAATAACTCCGAATCGCTTCAGATCGTCACCCCCCACGTGCGACCGCAGGAGGGGCCCATGGCCGGCTCGACCATGTCCGAGGGGGGAGTCCCCGACCATGGCGGCCTGTATCAGACGCCGTGGGCGCTTTCGGCGCGGTCTTTTCTCGTTTCCTATTCCTACGCGCCGGTTCCGTCATCCAGCGCCGGTGGCGACAATGCCGCCGGGTTCGCGATCTACCTGATCGACGTGCATGGCAACAAGGAGTTGATCCATCGCGATCTGATCCACTCCAGCGCCTTCCCGATGCCGCTACGAAGACGTCCACGGCCGCCCCGCGTACCCGATCTGACGGACCGGAGCAAAGATTCGGCCACCTGCTACATAGCCGACGTACATGACGGGCTCGATGAGATTCCTCGTGGAGCCGTCCGGTACATCCGCGTTTCGCAACGCGTCGGATGGCCGTTGGACGATAAGATCGGGGCCATGCGCTGGATCCCGGGCAACGCCTGGGAGCGGCATTTCGGCTTCTGGTCCTGGTCCCCGGTGCGCGTGCTCGGGACGGTGCCGGTGGAAGAAGACGGCTCGGCCCACTTCAAGGTCCCGGCGGAAAAGGCCGTCTATTTTCAGGCGCTGGACGAGAATCACATGGAATTGCGACGGATGCGTACCCATGTGACGTTCCAGCCGGGCGAAGTGCGGGGTTGCACGGGCTGCCACGAGTCACAGTTGCGAACCCCGCGACACGCGTGGCGTCTTCCGCTGGCCGCGTCGCGAGAACCGCGCGAGCTGACACCGCCGGCCTGGGGCGCCGACCGGCTGCTCGGCTACGAGTGGCTGATCCAACCGATCCTCGACCGGCATTGTGTTCGCTGCCACGGTAGCGAGAAGACCGAAGGCGAAGTGGATCTGACCGCCACGAAGACGGACGACGGCTTCTGCCGTTCGTTTGGCACCTTGTTCGGCCGGCCCATCGGCACAAATAAGCCGGGCAAGATGTTCGTATCCGTCTCCGACCGCTTCAGTGGCGCGTCGGTCACGCGGCCGAAGCAGTTCGGCTCCCACCGCAGTCCTCTGATCGCCCTATTGCAGGAAGACCCGGTCCATAAGACAGAGGCACCGCTCAGCCGATCAGAGTGGATCGCCCTGGTCACCTGGATCGACGCCAACGCGCCCTACTACGACACGTTTTTCAACCGCCGGCCGGAAGACGGCGACTCGCCGCGGCGCGAAACGGCAACCGTTCGCTGAGTGGCCGACGGGCTCAGACCGGCTTGCCGTCGGTGAGAATACGGGCGATGCGCTGCGCGGCCTGACCGTCCCAAAGCGGTGGACATTGGCCTTGCTTGTACGTGCCGGTGAGCACTTCCCGCAGGCCGTGGCGCAGCGCTTCCGGATCGTTGCCAACCAGCGTGCTGGTGCCTTGGGCGACGGTGATCGGTCGTTCGGTATTGGGCCGCGCGGTGAGGCAGGGGATACCCAGTACGGTCGACTCTTCTTGCAGACCGCCGGAGTCGGTCACGATCACCTTGGCTTGCGACGAGAGGCAGAGAAAATCGAGATACCCGGCCGGCGGCAATAGCAGCAGCCCGGCCGCACGCTCAAGTCGATCGGCCAGACCGAACTGCTCGATTCGTTGCTGTGTCCGCGGATGCACGGGAAATACCAGCGGCAGGTCCTTCGAGGCATCGATCAAGACGTCCAACAGCGCCCCGAGTGTCTCGGGCGTGTCGACGTTGGCCGGCCGGTGCAGGGTGACTAGTCCGTAACCGCCGGCGGTTAGCCCGTTCGCGGCGAGCGTGTCGCGTGCCTTCGCCTTGGGAAGAAGCCAGAGGAGTGTATCGATCATCACGTTGCCGACCAGATGCACCTGGCCATCGGCGTGTCCCTCGCGACGGAGATTTTCGACGCCCGCCGGTTCGGAGACCAGCAGCAGGTCGCATATCGAATCGGTCACGATGCGGTTGATCTCCTCGGGCATCGACCGATCGAAGCTCCGCAGCCCGGCCTCGACGTGTGCCACGGGAATCCCCATCTTGACCGCGGCCAGCGTCGCCGCCATGGTCGAATTGACGTCACCCACCACGACAACTCGATCGTAACGGTGACCGCCATCGAGAGTCCCCTCTTCCAAAACGGCTTCAAAGCGTTCCAACACGCGAGCCGTCTGTTGGCCGTGTTTTCCCGAGCCGACGTCGAGACAGATGTCGGGCCGTTTCATGCCCAACTCGTCGAAGAACACGTCGGACAGACTCTGGTCATAGTGCTGCCCGGTGTGGATGAGCGTCGCCCGGACATGCCCGGCGGCCTCCAATGCCCGAAGCAACGGAGCCATCTTCATAAAATTCGGCCGCGCGCCGACGACGCAGGCTAGGTGTAGATCAGTCAAGCGGGTCTCTCCCAAGGGGGCATAGCCGGTGCGATGCGTTTTCTCCGGTCCAGTCCAGTACAACTTCGTTCATCAAGTCGCTATCCTCTCTCAGCGAATCGAGTGTCGCTTGCCCCTGGCAGCCGTCCCAGGTCAATTGCCATCCGCATACAACGGGCAGGGCGGTCTCGGATGTCCAGCGCACGACGGACGACTCTAGCCGACGGCCGAATTCGGGGCAGTACCAGGCGTCGGTCAGCGTGATCTGGCCGGGTGTGAGGAAGCGGAGTTGGAGCGAGACGCCGGCTGCAGTGAGGCGGAGTTGATCGTCGGCGGTGATCTGGGCGGTCACGTCGGGGTGGAGGTGGAGATGCTGTGTGAGCGTATGCCGGCCGGTGCCTTCGGCCCAGTCGACGCACAGCCACGGGCCGTCAGGTCGGCAGGCAACCCAGCGGCCGACCTTCGGTACGCCGAGTCGACGGTACGCGTTGTGCGTGGCCCGGGCCCAGGAAAAGCCATCGGTCTGGCCCGAGGCGAGTTTTCCGGGCCAGCCGCGGTAACCCATGCGGAATCGGGACCACAGGTCGCACTGGTCGACGTCGTCGACCGTCAGCACATTGTGGGCGGCGCTCGATCGGCAGTAGCGGCGCATCGCGTCGTCTTCGTAGTTGAACACGCCGCCGTCGACGAATAAGCGCTGCCCAGCAAACGAGGCCTCGAAACCCAACAGGTCGGCATGGGCGTGTGCCGGCAGGTGATCGGGACCAACGGGACCGGCGTCGAATATCAGAAAATGGTCGCGGTCACCAAAGGTCCAATAGTCGCCGGTCACACGGCCGAGCGGCTGTTCCTTCGGGATGCCACGGGCGTTTTCGTCGGATCCCCGCTCATCGACTCGGTCAGCCAATTGATCGACCTCCGCCGAGTGGCCGAAGCAGGAATCGCCCAACAGCGGGATGCGGCCGTCGGGGTGAACGATGTCTTCCAGGAACCGGGCCATTCGCGAGGCCGCCAGATCGCAAGACCGGGCCAATTCGGGCATCAGACCAACTGTGACGTCCCGCACATCGAGCACTGCTTCGAGCATCTCGGCATGGTACATGGGCGACCGCTCGAAATGCTCGCCATGGTCGAGGATTTGTTGTTCGAGTTCTTTGCGAAACACCTTTGCTCCGCGCCGCAGCCATCGGTCGGCGTTGGGGCCGTCAAGAAAACTGCCCACCAAGACCATCGCCCGGGCGTTTTCCAGCAAGTGGTTTCCGCGGACGTCCCATTCCAAGTGCCGCGAGAGAAACCGGGCTTGACAGAACATGCTCCCGAGGACCCGTTGGGCAAGTTCTTCCACCGGCGGTGAGGCCGTCCAGAGCAGCATCCACGCCGGCAGCCGGCGCGAGATGCAATAGGGGTGCCACGCATCGGCCGCCACCCGCGGGTCGTCGAGCCGGTTACCCTCGATCCACTGGTCGACCAGATTCCACGCCCGATCGAAATGCTCCGCGTCGTCGTGTTTTGTGCCTTCGGCCACCAGATCCAGCAGAAACTCGTGGTAATGCAGGTGAAATCGCCACAAGTGAGCCGCGTCGGGATACTGCTGCAATTGCCAGTCGACCGGGTCGGGCAGTTCCCTTGACGTATCGAGAAACCGAAACTCACCCCGCAACAGACGGGCAGCCTGCTCGGCCGCGTTTTCATCCTGCCGACAGCCGAGTTTCCACTCCAACAACTTCTCGAACTCCGAGTTGTCCCGACGTCCGGGCAAAACCCCGGGCAACCGCATCCACCGCCGTCCGCCGGTCAGTTGCAGCAACCGCCGCCGAATCACAGTGAGCAGTCGCGCGGCAAGTTGCCCCTTGCGATGGTAGCGCAGAACGTACCCCCAACGGGCAGCGTTGCGGAGCGGAGAGATTTCTTTTAAGGGCACCTATTCTTATCAACAAGGGGGAGTCGTTACGCGACACATCCGGGAATTCGCAAGAGGGCCGTTATTGCCGCCCTGATTGCGACAATGGCTCCCCGGTTTCCTCCGCGTCGGCCGCAGAATTCGATATTGAGGGTTTCGTCGCGAGCGGTACGGCAACCGAGTCGATCGGCTCCAGCCCGCCAACCTTGTGCAACAACTGGAGAAACCGTGCCGCCAACTCGTCGCGGTTGAAGTGTTCGGCGACGTACTGCCGGGCTTGTTGTCCGCGATCAGTGCCGAAGGTGGGATCGTCGGCCAGGCGTTCTACCGCGGCGACGAGCGACTCGGCCGAGTCGGGTTCCATGGTCACCCCGGCGCCGGCGGCCGTGACGATGTCGCGGGCTTCGCCTTCGACGCCCATGATGATCGGTCGGCCCATGGCCATCGTCTCGAAGATCTTCGACGGCAGCACCGTGCCAAACAGTTCGCATTTCTTCAGATGGATCAAACACGCGCTGGAACTGGCCAGGATCGGTGGCATTTCCTCCTTGGGTTGCCGGCCCGTGAAGACGACCATTTCGTCCACGCCGTGTTGCACGGCTTGTTCCTGAAGCCGCCCGCGAGAAGCGCCGTGGCCGACCAGGCAGAAGCGAATGTCATCGCGGCTTCTCTGCTTCAGCAGCTTGGCCGCCGCCAATACGACCTCCAGCCCGTGGGCCATGCCGATGGTGCCGATGTAGGAACAGACAAACTTGCCCTCCAGGTTCCATTGTCGTAGGAACTCCGGATCGGCCTGGGCTGGCGTAAACTGCCGGAGGTCGACGCCGTTGGTGATGACCGAGATTCGATCGGGTATGTCGACCTTTTCGAGGACTTTGTCTCGGTACCCGTTGCCCACCGCGACGATATGTCGCGCGGAGCGATACATCCACCGTTCGAGTTTTTCGAGGATCCACAACAGCGGCCGGTTGCGCATCGCCCCGACGGCGCGGATCGACTCGGGCCAGATGTCGCGAATTTCCAACACCAGCGGCCGCCACTTCAGCCACGAGACCGCCACGCCGGCCCATCCACAGAAGAACTGGGGCGAGGTGGCCACCACCACGTCGGGCCGCCGCAGGCGAATCGAGGCCAGCACGGCGCAAACCATGTACGACAGGAAGTTGGCAATCCGCCGCAACGTGCCGGCGTTGGGCGCCAGGTATGTCCATACCCGAACGACCCGCACGCCGTCGATCATCTCGACCTGCCGCCGCAAGCGATTCCGATACCCCTCGTAAACCACCCCGTCCGGGCAATTCGGTACACACGTCACCACCGTCACATCATGCCCGGCTTGCGCCCAGCGCACGCAATGCTCGAACGTGCGCGTCGCCGGGGCGTTGACCTCGGGCGGAAAGTAGTGGGAGAGGAAGAGGATTCTCATGGGGCGGGCGAGATAGTCGGGGTTGATGTTTCCACTGGGCATAACGCCCTGACCCTGCGGAACCATCGCCGGGCCTCGGTGAGTTCCGCCGAGGGGCGTCCCTGGGAAAGGTGGAGGTGGGCCTTGCCGAGTTCCTCGGCGTGGCGGTAGCTCCAGGGGGTGAGTCGGGCGGCTCGAAGCGCCGATGGGAGGGCATCCTCGATCGCTTGCCGCTTCGCCGACGCCGAGAGTTTCCTGTCGGGAAGGCGTTGATGGACAACGGCTCGGCGCAGGGGCATCAGTTGCTGTTGGGCCGTCGCATGGACGACCGCCGCGGCGATACAGCCTCCCATCGCGGCGGCAACGGCAAGTCGAACCGGCCAGGACCCAGCCAGTCGGCCGCGGAAATCGCGTTCCCGGACGTCATCGGCTGTATCGTCGGTCGGCGTTATTTCCCGTGTCGTCATGGCCAAGAGAATTCCCAAGAGCACGACGGCCAGCAGCGCATTGGCCGGCACGTGGGCGTTCCAATCGAACAGTCCATGGAGCAGGACCGCGAACATGCCGCCCACCAATCCCGCCGCCACGCCGCGTCGTTCCGATGCCATCAACCGGGCTCGGCCGGCCCATATCCGCCGAACGAGCAAGACCACGACGCCGCCGGCAACGGCAAGCCCGAGAAGACCCGCCTCGACGGCAAACTGCAAATAGTCGTTGTGTGCGTAGTACAATCTGTGTCGCGTGTCGACCGGTCCCGGATAGAGTTCCGCGAACGTTCCCAGGCCGGTTCCCAGCCACGGTGACTGAAGGAACATCCGCCCGCAAGTTCGCCAGGCGTCGACACGACCCTGCACGTCCCCAGCGAGCGTCCGAAAGTCCATCTGGTAATCGGCCAATGTGCCCGCCTCGGGCTTAACCTCCCCTCGCCATGTTGCCAGCGTGACGAACAGGGCGGCCCACGCGAGAAGGTACAGCCCCAGGGCAATCCCCCACGCGCGTCGCACGATGGGTTTCCGGGCGGTCAGCCACGCGACAACCAGTAGCCCGGCCATAAGCGAAGCAACGCCCGCCCGGGACCCCGCTGACAAGCCGACGACGGTCAACACGCCGGCAGGCAAGAACACGGCCAGACCCATCGCGATCCACCTTCCGCGCCGCGAGCGGGTTGGCCATGCCAGCAGCAATCCCACGGCCAGCGGTATCGTCAACTCCATGCACCCGGCAAAATGATTACTGACCACGTACGGGCCGAACGTATCGCCCATCTTCGGCGACTCCGCGGTATACGAGATCTGCCCCACGCGTATCGTGTCGCGATAGCCGAAGCCCGCGCTGTGCAAGGGATCGAGCAGAGCGCTGCGGTACCCCTTGATCGGTCCTCGCATATCGTGAAACCCGAGGAATGTCGGCGACCGCTTGGGGACAGAGAGGGCAACGCCCAACACGAGCACGATCAGGCCGGCTGCCATGATCGCCCCGACAAGCGTCCGCCTCGCCCGGGCGTTTCTCGCCAAATTCGCGACCGCGACCAAAACCATCGCCAGGATCAACCCTTGCCGTAACGAGTCCCACGTTTCACCCGGACAAACCGACACACAGTCGACCGGCCGCTCGATCCCCAGTTCGCTCAACCGCTCGTCCGCCTGCCCAACCAGCGGCGAGACTTTCATCAACATCGCGTCGGGCATCGGGCAAAGTTGCAGCAGCCCCACACCAACAACGCCTGCCGGAATCCACAACAGCCGCAGGTCCCCGCGCCCTCGCACAGCCCACAGCACCGCCGCCGCCGCCAGCACAATCTGCAACGCACAGAGCGTCCAAATCGTCGTCGCGCCGAAGGGGACGGGGGCCAGCACCACCGTGATCGCCAGTAGCTCCACCGCCACGGTCTCGAATCCCCGGGCAGACGTCCGGCTTGCTTCTGTCGTCTCGTTCAACTAGAGAATTCTCCCGGTACCACGGTGACCCACTACAGGT
>CAYUIQ010000111.1:3675-27105 GCA_964444795.1 uncultured Planctomycetaceae bacterium | reverse complement strand
TCCACCAGCCCGCTCCGCTTCCGCCCCAACCTCGCATCGTCGCCAAAAATGGACTAAAATCAACAGGAACTAGCTGCGCTGGCCAGACCGTGGATGCGCCAGTCAAAACCACGGTCTGGCGACCGTAGCTCCCCTGATTGCCCTTGTGTCAACCACGGTTACTTCCCGGCGACGCCGGTCCGCTCGGCGTTGCCGCCCCACATGGGCCAGCCGGTGAACCGCTTATCGCCCGTGTCGAGACAGACGAGCTTGCCGTCTTGCGTGCCGACGTAGATCCGCCCGTCGACCACGACCGGCTGGAATCGCACCGGGGAGCCGACCTTGTATCGCTTCGTCAGCTTGCCCGTGTCGGGGTGCAATTGCAATACCTCGCCCTGCAGCGTGGCCAGGAAGATCTGTCCGCCGGCCGCGGCGGGCGGAGCGGCGAGAAAGCCGCCCAGCTTCTTCAGGTCGCCGGACAGTTTCACCTTCCAAAGACTCTTGCCGCTGGCCCTGTCGGTGCAGATCACTTCGTCGCCCATGCAGTTGAAGTTACGCTGGCCGTAGGTCAACACGCGCGACCCCTGGAAGGCCTGCAACGTGGAGACGCTCATCTGGCCGATATTCCCCATCGCGGCCTGGGCGTTGGCGCTGGCCGGGGCACCGCCGGCGAAACCGTTGCCGGCGTCCAACTGCATCCCCTTGGCCGCGTAACCCGAAGCCCGTTGGGCCGCCGCGTCGAGATACGTGGCCGGCTTGCGGCTCACCTGGTAGTCGCGTTTTCCCGTCGCCTGATCGAGCCGGGCCAGGGCTTCCTCGGCGGCGTCGCCGTTGCCGCTGTCGGCACGCTGCGTGTAGAAGACCTTCCCCTGGACCACCACCGGCGCCGAGGTGGCCCGCTCGCGCCGCGCGGAAAGGATCTTGCCGCTGGCCTGCTTGAAACGATAGACCGTCCCGGCAAACGTGGTGACGTAGAGATCGTCGCCGGTGGCCACGGGAGCCGACATCACGTCGCTGTCGATCCACTTCTGCCAGAGGATCTTGCCCGTCTTCAACTCGAGGCAGGCCAAGACGTGACTGGCCGGCGGCCTCTTCTTACCGGGCTGCCCGGCGGCCGGCGCAGGCGGCGTGTTGCCCTGCGGCACGGGAGCGGCCTGCTGCTGCGCCATGTTGGGCGCCTGGTTCATCTGGAGGTTCCCAAAACCTCCCCCGCCGCGTGCCGGATAGGAGGTGAACACGCGGCCGCCGGCGATCGTGGGCGTGGTCATCAGCGGATCGCCCAGCCAGTGCGACCAGAGCATCTTGCCCGTGTCGGCTTCCACGGCAAAGATCGTACACGATTCGGTGTTGAAGACGATCACCCCGTCTTTGCATGCAGCGGACGAAGGTCCGTCGTCGTCCAGATTGATACCCCATACCAGTTCGCCCGAGTCGGCACGGAAACAGTAATACTCCTTGCTGTGAAACCCGCCGCTGACGTAGACCTTTCCGTCGTAGACCGCCGGCGTGGGAACCGGCGCCTTGCTGGGCAACTGGATCGTGTAACCGCCGTCCGTCTTGCGGATCGCCTCGGGGTCCAGCTTTCGCGCCGTGACGTGACCGGCGCGGAATTTTGTCGGCGGCGAAGCGTACTCCGGACCGTTCATCTTCCGCACCTCGGCCAGGACGTCGACCTTCTTCGTCTCCGCGGTGGCTTCCTCCGACGGGGCCGCGTGCAGTAGGCCTTGAACCCAAAAAACTCCCAAAACGATCGCCATGCTGAGAATTTTCATAATCTCTCCTTCTTCTTCCGCTGGTTTCCACGGATTTCGCTGTCGGCGGCCGCGACACGGATATCGCTCATCCGGGGGGCAATTTCGGAAAAGGGCCAACCACCGGAATTGTACGCCCCTGTCTTAGACGCGGCAGCCCGGCGGCGCGTTCGTAACCGTTTTGTAACACGTCCCCGCCCAGCCCTCTCCCGCTTCGGGAGAGGGGACCGCGAGTTCACAGCTTCGCGCCGCAGTGTTTGCAATATTGGGCGTCGACTTCGTGCCCTTCGCCGCTGCAATCGGGACAGGTGCGCGGGCTGGTCTGGAGTTTCCGGCCGGCGGCGACCATCTCGACGGAAAAGACGCCGGTGGGTACCACGATGAGGCTGTAGCCGAGGATCATCGCCAGCGCGGCCAGCGTTTGGCCGGCGACCGTCTGTGGGGCGATGTCGCCGTAGCCGACCGTGGTCATCGTGACAATCGCCCAGTAGACGCTCATCGGGATGCTGGTAAAGCCTCGCTGGGGTCCTTCGATCAGATACATCGCCGCGCCGAGGATCAGCACCAGCGTCATGACGACGACCAGAAAGACGGTGATCTTCGCCCGGGTTCGCCGCAGGGCGATGAGCAGAGCGTTGGCCTCGCTGAGGTAGTTTGTGAGATTCAACACACGGAACACCCGGATCAGGCGCAGCGTGCGGATCACCATCAGCGCCTGCGAGCCGGTGAAGAAGATGCTCAGGTAGGTCGGGATAACAGCCGCCAGATCGACCAGCCCGAAGAAACTGGTGGCATACCGCCACGGCCGGCCCACGCAAAGCAGCCGGACGGCGTACTCGACGGTGAAGAGGATCGTCAACGCCCATTCGATGGCCAGGAGTTGACTCCCCCAATCGGCTCGAATATCGGCCACACTCTCCAGCATCACCGCCACGACGCTCAGCACGATGGCCGCCAACAGGACCACGTCGAACGCCTTGCCGGCCGGCGTATCGGCCTCGAAGAACACCTCGTGGAGGTAAGCTCGCCAGGGGGTCAGCGGGGGCTGTTTCGGCGGATGGCCGGGCCGATCGTCGGGTGATGTGGGTTGCGACATGACCGCAGTGTACGCGAATCGCAGCGGCGGATCGAGCCCGAGTCACTCCAGGAGCCCCCCTGAAGGTCCAGTTACTGACGGGCGTTCTCGGTCGAAATCCGCCATTCCCAACCAGGCCCCATCCAGTAGGGGGTGCAACCGGATCTTGCTAAAAATCGGCCGATTGGGTACAATCTAGGTGGGCAAGGAAACAGAGCAAAGGCACCTACCAATGGCACCTCTACTAGCTGGTCGTCGCTGCGCGACGGCTTCTTTCCTACCGGTCCGTTGTTGGCCCGGCACGCGCCGAGCGGCATGCGGCTTCACGCTGGTCGAGCTTCTGGTGGTCATCACGATCATCGGGATCTTGATGGGCCTGCTCTTGCCGGCGGTGCAGTCGGTTCGCGAATCGGCGCGGCGCACCCAGTGCTCGAACAACCTCTACCAGATGGGCCGCGCGACGCTGCATCATCTGAGCACGCATAAGCACTACCCGACCGGCGGATGGGGTTGGTACTGGATCGGAGACCCCGACCGGGGATTCTCTCGAGAACAGCCCGGCGGCTGGGTCTACAACCTCTTGCCCTACATGGAACAGACGGCGGTTCACGAATTGGGGGCCGACGGGGATCCGGATACGCTGAGTTCCGGGCAGCTCGACGGAGTCAACGAAGCGACGCACACGCCGCTGGTCTACATGAATTGTCCCAGCCGGCGAAAGACGATCGTCTACCCCAAGCCGAGCGGGGGAACCTTCGTGGCCTTCAACGGGGACTCGAACGACAACCGGCCCAACGTGGCCGCCCGAGGTGATTACGCCATCAACTGTGGAAGCCAATACTCCAACGAAACGGGGCAAGTCCCCCAGGGTTGGTCGGAGGCCCAGACGTACACCAACTGGCTCGACACGCGAACCTGGAACGGCATCAGCTACCAGCGCAGCGAAGTGCAGTCGGCGCACGTGCTGGACGGTCAGAGCAATACGATCCTGATCGGCGAAAAGTATCTGGGACCCGACTGGTACGCCACGGGCACCAGCGGCGGCGACAACGAGAGCATGTACTCCGGGTTCAACAACGACAACTACCGGACCACGTATTTCGACCCCGGCAACCCCGGCAGCGGACGCACGCCTTTGCAGGACCGCATGGGCGTGAGCAATACGTTCCGCTTCGGCAGTCCGCACGTCGCGGGGTGCAACTTCGTCTTCTGCGACGGATCGGTGCATAAGATCGGCTTCGACGTCGACCCCGAGATGTTCAGCTATCTCGGCAACCGCAAGGATCGCCAGCCGATCGACTTCGCCGGACTGTAATCTCACCCGTATGGTAGCCGATCTCGGCCGGACCGTTGACTTCCCGGCGCGACGCCTTATGATGAATCGCGGTCTTGGATCTCGATTCGCGTCGCTATTTTTCCGGGGAGTGAGCCGATGAAGACGAACGGTTGGGTGCGTGTCCTGGTGGTGTTGGCGTGTGGTTGTGCCGCGTGGCCGGTTTGGGGCGAGCCGTGGAAACCGGCGGCCGGGCCGCTGATGACCCGTTGGGCCAAAGACGTCGGCCCCGAAACCGCCCACCCCGAGTATCCTCGCCCGCAGATGGTTCGCCGGCAGTGGCTCAACCTAAACGGGCTGTGGCAATTCGCCGTCGCCGAGCCAAACGATACAGCCCCGACGGGCAAGGAACTGGCCGGGCAAATCCTGGTTCCCTTTCCCATCGAATCGGCTCTCTCGGGCGTGGGCCGGCGGACCACTCGGCTTTGGTATCGGCGCACGTTCGAGGTGCCCGACGAGTGGAAGGGGCAGCGCGTCGTGCTGCACTTCCAGGCGGTCGATTGGGAAGCGACCGTGCATGTCAACGGCCGCGAGATCGGCATCCACCGCGGCGGGTACGATAGCTTCTCCTTCGACGTCACCGCCGCGCTGGAAGGAACCGGGCCGCAGGAGTTGATCGTCGGAGTGTTCGATCCATCCAGCAGCGGCGACCAACCGCGGGGAAAACAAGTCGACAATCCGCGGGGCATCTGGTACACGCCCAGCACGGGCATCTGGCAGACCGTGTGGCTGGAGCCGGTCCCCGAGGCCCAGATCCGGCGCCTTGTGTTGGTCCCCGACGTCGACGGCTCCTGCCTGCGGCTGGAGGCCGCTTGCGGCGGAACGGGCGCGGGACATGCGATCGAGGTGGTTGCCACCGACGGGGGCAAGGAGATCGGCCGGGCTTCGGGAAGCGTTGCCGATGAAATCCGCCTGGCCATCCCCCGGGACCGGCTGAAACTCTGGTCGCCCGACGAACCGTTCCTCTACGACCTGACCGTGCGATTGACCGCCGCCGGCAAGACGGTCGACGAGGTGAGCAGCTACTTCGGTATGCGGAAGATCGAACGGGTCAAGGACGAGCACGGGCATCCGCGGATGCGACTCAACGGCGAGTTCGTTTTCCAAATCGGCCCGCTCGACCAGGGATTCTGGCCCGACGGACTGTACACCGCGCCGACCGACGAAGCATTGCGCTACGACATCGAGGTGACCAAGCAACTCGGCTTCAACATGGCGAGAAAACACGTCAAGATCGAGCCGGATCGTTGGTACTACTGGTGCGACAAGCTCGGGTTGCTGGTCTGGCAGGACATGCCCAGCGCAAACAACAAGACGCCCGAGTCGAAGAAACAGTTCGAGCGCGAGTTGCACCGCATGGTCGACGGATTTCGCAATCACCCGTCGATTATCATGTGGGTCGTGTTCAACGAGGGCTGGGGACAGCACGACACGGAACGTTACGTCGACTTGGTGAAACAGTGGGATCCGACTCGCATGGTCAACAACGCCAGCGGCTGGACCGACCAGAAGATCGGCGACGTGCTCGACATCCATCGGTACCCGGGTCCCGGGGCACCGCCGCCACAATCGGACCGGGTCGGAGTGCTCGGCGAATTCGGAGGTCTGAAACTGGGGGTCGACGGCCATACGTGGACCGACAAGACTTGGGGATATCGCGAGACGGCCAGCGCCGCCGAACTGACCGGTCGCTACCAGCGGCTGCTGCGAGGCGTCTGGGGATTGAGAGAGTCGCAAGGCCTCGACGCCGCGGTTTACACCCAAACCACCGACGTGGAAACCGAGTGCAACGGGCTGATGACCTACGACCGTGCGATCACCAAGGTGGACGTCGAGAAGACCGTCGCCGCGAACCAAGGCCGGCTTCCCGTCTTCCATCCGCTGGTGCCCACGGCCAGGACCAAGCCGGTTGTCTGGCGTTACACGCTGGATCGGCCGGCGGAGGATTGGTTTAAGGAATCGTTCGACGATTCGTCATGGAAAGAAGGGGAAAGCGGATTCGGCACCAAGGAGACACCCGGCGCAACGGTCGGCACGGTGTGGAATACCCAGAGCATCTGGATCCGCCGACAGGTCGAGCTTCCCGAGGTCGACGCCGACGAACTGATGTTGCTCGTCCATCACGACGAAGACGTGGAGGTCTACATCAACGGAGTTCTGGCAGCCAAAGCGGACAAGTTCACGGTCGATTACGAAGAGATGCCGATCCTCGCCGAAGCCCGGGCCGCGATTCGCCCCGGGAAGAATGTCCTGGCCGTCCACTGCAGGCAGACCATGGGCGGGCAGTACGTCGACGTGGGGATCGGACGATTGGTGGCTGCCCAAGAGGGCCCGTAGGCAATCGTCCACGTACGTCGCCCCGAGTCGGTCAGTCCAGCGAACTGCCGTCCATCACGGCGGTGTCGCCGGCGTTGCCGGATCGGGAGTGGGCCAGCAGATCGTTGACGAGTTCCTGCATTCGGGTCGCTCCGCCCACCACGTAGGGGACCAGATCGTCGGTTTCCTCGCCGCACCGGTGCCCCAGTTCGATGGCCTGACGCGATAGCTCCTGGGCAAGCTCAACCAGACATTCTCGGGAGCGATGGGCGTCGACGTCGAATCGAGAATCCGCGGAGGTCTCGTCTTTCACGAGTCCGCGCGATGCGGCCAGATTGCTGAACCATCGGAGCAACGTCCCGCGGCTGATCGTCCCAACGGGCCGGTCGTCCTTGACGATGACCACGCGGCGGATCGAAACACGGCAGAGGAATTCGTAGATGGTGCGAATCGGCGAGTCTTCTTCGTAGCAGATGACGTTCGGTTTCATCACCTCGCCGACCGGGCGGTTCCAGGAGTCGAGCGAGATCATCTGCGCCATGAGGTCCTTTTCCGAGAGCATCCCCACCAGTTTCCCGTCGTCGTCGACCACCGGCGCCGAGTTGGTTCGGGAGCGAAGGAAGAACTTGGCGGCGCGGCCGATGGTCTCCGATCTGCGCAACCCGACGACCATCGAAGTCATCACGTGTCGTGCGGCAACGCCATAGAAGAGCATGCCGCAAGGATCCGACTGATCGACGTGGATGTCGTTGGATCGATTGAGCGCCTGGAAAGACACGACCCGATCGCGTCCGGATTGCTTGGCACAGAGCAACGCCTGATCGGCCAGATCGACGAGTTGCTCGGCGTTTTGCGTATCATCGAGTCGCTCGGCGACACCGAAGCTCCCTGTCACGTGGAACTCGCGGTCGCCCAGTTGCATGGCGTGCGAGGCCAGTTTCCGGCGAACGCGATCGGCCCAGTGTGCTGCTTGCCGCTCGTTGGTCTCGGGCAGCAGGACACAGAACTCTTCACCGCCGTACCGGCAGATGATGTCGGCGGTGCGGCACCCGTCCTTGAGCAACTCGGCAATCGCCTTGAGGACCGCGTCGCCCACCGGATGGCCGTGAACGTCGTTGATTCGCTTGAAGAAGTCGATGTCAAGCATGACGACCGACAACGGCACGTGATGCCGGGCGGCGCGTGACCATTCCTTTTCCAGACGGTCGAAAAACGTTCGTCGCGTGAGCAACCCGGTCAGCGGGTCGGTCTGGGCCATGATGCTCAAACGACGCTCGAGGGTGAGCACGCGGGCACCGGATCGCAGGCGGGCCAGCAGTTCTTCCAGGTCGATCGGTTTGGAGAGGAAATCGTCGGCACCGACCTCCAGCCCGGCTACCGTCTCGTCGGTACCCGATCGAACCGTGAGGAAAAGGATATGCACGTAGTGGGGCAGGTCAAGTTGGCGAACCCGGCGGCACAACTCCAGACCGTCCATCCCCGGCATTTCCCAATCGGTAATGAGAAAATCGGGGCACTGCGATTCGATCGCATGGAAGGCCTCTTCGCCGTTGCCGAACAGACGAACGGTATACCCGGCCTTCTTCAACCAGCGGTCCAAGAGCCGCGGAATCGCCGGATCATCGTCGACAACGAAAACGCTGTAATTGGTCGGAGTCATGGAGCCTTGAGTGGTCGGTATCGAGATGGCGGATACGCGAAATTCCGTACGCGGTTATTTGTTCAAGTGTAGCTTGACAAAAACACGGGGACGGGGCGTACCGCTGGCCGATGGCCGTGAAACGGAGCGGGGGGCCTGGTGGTAATCGATTCGGGTGAGATGACCGTTACGATCCGTTTTCTCGGGAGATCACAATCCAGCGGATCCCCAAATCGACACCCCCCGCGTCTTCACCTTGCCGGCATCGCACGGAAATCACGTTATCCCCCTCGTTGAACAGGGCCTTTTGGGAGTCCGTCAACGTGCGTCGCCGATACCCGCGCCAATCGCCCGACTGTTCACCGCCGGACGGGCCGAACAATGGCTTGCCGTTGACGTGGATTTCCATGTCTTCGTCACGGAAAGTGCGCAGCTCGATGGCACGGGTGGCGGGCGGCATGTTGCATCGGGTACGCATCCACAGGGCGGGCGTGTTCCATGGCGTGCCGACCTGTACTCCCGAGGTATCCTTCGAGCCAAACCCGCTCTTCCCCTGCTTCCAGGAAGAATCGTCGAAGGTCGGCTCGGCCCATGTCGCCGGTGGCTGTTCGGTCGTGTAGCGCCAAACGTGTCCACCGTCTTCGCCGGGGCGGATTCCCCCGGCGGTGTCGATTCGACTCCGCAACCGGTTCACCGTGACCGGAACGTTGGAGGACCAACCGGCCGGTTGCTTGAGATCTCGGGCGGTCCAAATCAGCAGCGTCGGATCGATCACGTAACGCCCCAAACGCTCGCCAAAGAGGCACAGTCCGCCGCCATCGTCGGAAGGCATCACGCGAAAAACCAGCCGGACCGGCTCACTCCCGGCCAGCTTCGTCCGCATCGCCACGTCCTTCTTCCAGTCGATCTTCCGCTTGACCATGTATCCGTGGCTGCCCCCTTCGTATCGGGCCAAATGGGAGAGCACACCCCGGGAGTCGGCCGGTGCGTCGGGCAACTCGAATTCCCACAGTTCCTCGCCGAGGAGATCCACGGCGATGCGGCTGGGGTGTTTCCGTTCTTGCGTTTGGGGGCAATCCGACGGCCCGCGATGGGACGGCCAATCGAGCTGCCGCGGGTCGGCCCCGGCCGACATTTCGGCCAGCAGCACCACGCCGGTGGGCAATGCGTCGCGGACAAACTTCGGCAGCGCTAGTTGATACTCCACCTCGCCGCCACGGATGAAAAATTTACCCCGGTCTTCAAGCCACGCCGTCTCGAACGCTTCCGGCCGAGACGCGGCGATGTCCCCCGGATCCAAGCGCAAAGCGACCAATTGTGGGGCCAACACCTCCACTCGCGGATTCCGCTCGAAGGGTCCCACCGGGGATGCCGCCAAGTCGATCCGAGCTATGGGGCGGAAGACGAGATTCACGAAATTCGCCGCAATGCGATCCCCGCTCTTGTCGACCAGTTCCAGCGCCAGGGACCCGACGAACGGACGCTCCGAGGGAATCTCGGCGGTCAGCGGTTTCTGGAAAACCACCTGGCCTCGGCGCCACACGACCGGTTGTGTCTTGCGCGGTGTGGCCACCGGCCGGCCCAAATCGTCGGTCCCCAAGATCCGCCACCGCAACAAGGGTTCCTCGGAAAGTTGGGAAAAGTGGCTGACGAAAATGGGTACGGTAATCGGCGAGTTGGGGATCACTTCGACCACGGGCGGTACGTCGAAGCCGACGAAATCCGGACCCAGCAAGTCGGCCGGCTTCATTCCCGGCACGAACTCGTCGTAGCCGAATTCCTTGCTCGACCGGTCGTAGTTCAGCAGGCCGTTGTGTTCCCGCTGGACGTCGGTCAGTTGCGCGTAGACGTAGCCCTGGAGGGTGTCGTGACGGCGGAGTAAGGTGACCAGGCAACGCAGTCCCCAGGAAATATCCCGATCGCCGCCGTGGGGCCCGACGGCACCAAACCGCGAGTTGATCAGCGGCGCGGCATCCTGAACCCGGCCCGGCACGAAATGGAATCCCGATCCGGCCCACGTGTTTTTGACCACCCGGGCAATGTGCTGCCGGGCATGGGCGAAGTCGTCGATGAAGAAATGCCAGGAATTGAGATCCGTTTGCACGTGATCGTTGCGGCAGGGCGAGTTATCGTCGACCAACCGCGAGGGATCGAGTTGCTCCTTGGCCAAGTCCCTCATTTTCAGCACCCACTTCTGGGCGTCGGTGTCGTGGCGAAATGTCTCGCCCCCCAGCCCCCAACTCTCGTTGAACAAGCACCAGGCAATGACCGACGGATGGTTTACATCCCGCCGGATCGTCGCCCGCATGGTTGCCTCCCAGGCGGCGCGCGACGACTCCCCTTGCTCAAGACAGCACGGCATGTCTTCCATCACCAGGATGCCGAGCCGATCCGCCCAATAGAGTCGGCGAGGCTCTTCCGCCTTGACGTGAATGCGGAGGAAGTTGAGGCCCAGCCGCTTGGCCTGCTCGATATCGCGGCGCAGAAACTCGTCGCTGGGGGCCGTGTAAATGCCCTGGAGATTGAACGACTGATCCAACGCGCCCCGAAGGAATACGGGGGCTCCGTTGAGAAGAATCGATTCGTGTCGTTGTCCGCCGAAGCGTCCGCGGGAAATGGCGCGCAAGCCGAAATAGGTGTCCACTGTGTCGGTCGTCGATGCGGGGCCGGTCGTCGATGCGGGGCCGATCAACCGCAACTGAAGATCGTAAAGGGTCGGGGCCTCGGGTGTCCACAGCCGGGGTTGCGGCACGAGAAACGTTACGACAGACTCCCCACGACCGTCTCGCAGGTCGACGGTCGCCGAGTGCTGGTCGATGGCCGGATCGGTCGACTGGAGTTCCAAAGTTACCGGTCCGTCGGGGCCGGATGCGACGACTTCCACTTTCAGCGACCAAGTGCCGCCCCGGGCCAGAGGCGTCAGACGAAAATGCTCGATATACCGCTCCGGCCGGCTCTCTAACCAGACCGTCTGCCAAATCCCGCTGGTCGGCGTGTACCATGGCCGGCCCTGTTTGCCCACGGGCAAGTCGCTGTCGGTTGTGTCCTCGGCCCGAACCACGATCGTAACGGTCTTCCCCGGTGACACGGACTCGGTCACGTCGAACTCGAAAGGCGAGTAACCGCCCCGGTGCGAGCCGATTTCTTCGCCGTCGATCCACACGCGGGCTTGTTGGTCCACGGCCTCGAACCGGAGCCATACCCGCTGCTTCGGCCACTTCTCCGGAACGGTCACCGTCCGCCGATACCAGCCGACTCGCTGCCCGCTGGTGTCGGCGATCCTCGACAGCGGACTTTCCCAGCAGAACGGCACGATGATCCGCCGATCGAAATCCTCCGCGTCATTCTCGTACCACCGCTCGTCCAGGCCGCGGTTGTCGGCATCGAAGCGGAATTGCCATGGGCCGTTGAGGTTCAGCCAGTCGGCGCGGCGGAAGTCGGGACGCGGATGTTCCGGGCGGGGGATCTCGTCTTCGGCCAGACCCGAGGCGACATCAAAGCAGGCCAAGAGGGCAGACGTCAGCATGATTGCCGAACAGGATTTCATCTTGGTTGGGATGACCTTCGGTGGAAGATTGTGGGGAAACGGAACTTCGGTGACCGCCGCTTCCGGCAGAACTCACCTGGGTGCGGCACCCGTACTCTCGCTGGACAACTCTACTGCGCAGGCACGCCTTTTGCGCGGGCGCGAGGCCGATGGGCACCCTCACTGAGGGGGTCGGCACGAGAATGCGCCTTACCCCCTCGAATGTGGCATAAGAGACAGGGCATCCAAACCAGGCCGCCGCAGCCCGGGCATCGCCTGGGAGGGCCGGGCTGCGCGATGCGGTCCATCCCGTCGCGGCCCCCGGCAGGTTGCCGATCCACACGTTTTCCCCGTGCGATGGCGTTGACCGTTCCCCGGCTAACCCCCACTTTTTGGGAGATTTTCCGCTGGGAGAGCTGGCCCTGCTCCAGTAATTCGCGGATTTCGCGAACAACATCTTGTGCGATCATCGTTTTCCATCCTCCCGGCCATGAATCAAGTTCAGTGTCTGCGTTCGGCAAGAAACACGAGTAACAAAAGTCAATACAATGAACATATTTTTTGGACTACTACGGTTCTTATCGCTGATCTCCCTGGCTGGGTCGCCTACCGAGATTGGACTAATAACCTGTAATTCCCACATAAACTCACTATTCATGCATCTCTCTGTCGCAGAGACTAGCATAAAATGAACATAAATACAACCAGATTTTTGGACAAAATATGAGTAAGTGTCCACGCCGTCACGAAATATTCTAAGTTCAATTAGAGCAATAGTTTCGTCCAACGATACTCGACCTGAGTCAACTCGCGAGTTAGGATGTCACGTTAGCTTCGCTTGGCCCCCTCCTACTGAAGGTTTTGAGGCACCCCATGACCCTGATCCCCTACCAACCCGAGAAATTGGACCAATTCGCACTGCGGCTGCTCGATCTGGCGGCCGGATTACGGGCGATGGCGCTGCGCAGCCAGGAGTATGAGATTGCCGATTTCGCGCTGCACGACAAGAAGGCGGCGGAATGGTGCGGCAAGCTGGAGCAATGGATCCACAAGTCCCAAGCCGAACTGGACATGAGGATCATCGAAGCCCGGGCTGCCCGACGGGCAATGTCCATGCCCGAGTGATCCCCCGCAGTCGACGGACTGTTAGGTTGCCCAGTCAGGCAAGATCAATGGATGAGGGTCACTTGCCGGATCAGGCGCACTGAAGCGCCTCGGGTGGCGAGAGTCGAGCACCGCGCTGGACGGAGTCGATCAGAGTGGTAGCGGGGCTCTGACGGCTCCAACGATCATTCGGGCTCTTGAGGCGGTATCATGCTTCTGGGAACAGCGTACACGTTGGCTGGTATTGCCTTTGTCGCTGTTTGGGGCATTGCCGGGGAGATTCTTCTCTCCCCGCGCCGCTGACCTTCGAAACGCCGATGCGGAAGAGATCCGAACCCGTCTCACCGGCGAGGATTTGCCGCCCCGGCAGCTTCCAGGAGATAGGCCTCTTGCTGCTGTAGGCCGATGGTGCGCGCGGCCGTTTCTTGAGCCGCTTTCAGCAGGGCATCCGTTTGCAGATGCCAAAGGCGGGCCGTGTTGTCATGGCTTTCGAAGTTGTCGCCGGCGGCGGTAATCAGCCACCGACAGTCCGGGCTGATCGCCAGGGAACTGATGGGGCCTTTGTGGCCCCGCAACACGATGGCCGACTCCGATGGCCGTGGCGCGTGGAGGTCCCAGACTCGGGCCGTTCGATCCAGGCTTCCCGTCACCAGCAGGCGCTGATCGGAGCTGAACGCCACGCTCTGGACACGGCCTTCGTGGCCGCGAAGCACGGTCGACGTTGCGGCCGGATCGCTGCTCTGGAGATCCCAGAGTCGGGCCGTGTTGTCGTAGCTTCCGCTAGCCAGCCAGCGACTGTCGGAGCTGACGGCCAACCCCGCGATCCAACCTTCATGTCCCTTCAGTACGATCGGCCGCGAGGCCGGGTCGAGGGCGACCATGCTCCAAAGCCGGATCAACTCATCTTCACTGGCCGCCACGAGCCGCCGACTGTCGGGGGTAAACGCCAGTGCCGTGACTCGGCCGGACTGGCCGTGGAGCACGACCTGGTCGGCCGCCGGATGTCGCGCCTTCAGGTCCCACAGGCGAATCGTCTCGTCGTCGCCGGCGGTGACCACGTAGCGATTGTCGGGGCTGATCGCCGCAACGCGGATCGGCTTGTCGTGCCCACGCAAAACGATCGGCGAAGCGGAAGGATCCGCCGCGGTCAGGTCCCACAGACGCGCCGTATTGTCGGGGGAATCCGCCGCGCCACCTCCGGTGACCAGCCAGCGGCCGTCGGCGCTGACGGCCACCGTGTTGATCGGCGCCTGATGATCATCCAGCACGACCGCCGAAGCGGCCGGATCGTCGGCCTTCAGGTCCCAGACGATGGCGCTGGCGTCGTGACTGGCCGTGATCAGCCACCGGTTGTCCGGGCTGATCGTCGCGGCGCTGACCGGACCATAATGACCGCGCAGAACGGTCGATGCGGCGGCCGGATCATCGGCCTTGAGATCCCAGAGCCGAGCGGTTGCGTCGTTGCTGCCGGTGACCAGCCAGCGGCCGTCGGCGCTAACGGCCATGGTGCGAATCGGCGCGTTGTGCCCGAAGAGCGTCAGCCCCTCCATTTGCGACAAGGCATCGCGCAACGTCTGCTCCAGCGGACGTGACGGAGTTTCCCCCTCCCCGAGCGTCGCTTGGACCGCCTGGCCTGCCAGGAACAGGCTACGATCCGGTTGCGATTGCAGCAACTGTTTCGACCGGCTGAATAGATCGCGGGCCAGGGCGATACGAGCTTCCTGGGCCGCCCGCCGCTGCTCCTGCCGGGCAACATTCAACTGATGCTCGGCTTCCAGACGCATTTTCTCGGCGACTTCTCGGGCAGCCGCTTCGCGATCTGCCCGGCGCCCCTCGCGTGACGCCTCTTGCGATTTCTCCTCGGCGGTTCGCCGGTACGTCTCGGATTGCCGGCTGGCCGATTCGTATTGCCCCGTGACCTGCGACAGCGCGGCGCTGCTTCGCACATATCCGTTGGTTCCCACAATCGCCGTCAGCAGCACGCTTGCCAAAAGTCCACCCGCCGCCAGCGCCATCATGCGATGGTCACGACACCAGCGCCGCAAGCGTTGAAGGTCGGTCAAATGGCGGTTGGAGATCGGTTCTCCCTGGAGCCAGTCTCGCAACTGCTCGGGAAGTTCCTCTCCCGGCGCGGGGGCGCCGTCCGGCGCCGACTCGGTAGCCAACGGATCGCTTGCCCCTTCATGGGGAATCGACATGCCGCACGCCGAGCACGCGACGGCCGACGATCGAAGATGCGCCGGCACCTCGTTGGCGGTCTGGCATAGCGGGCACTCGATCCGCACCGGCTCACTGATCCGGACCGGAAAGGGTAGACTAGGCACGGGCTGGTCCGGCGGAGTCGAATCCGCCGCGGACACGTGATCCGAGTCTTCGTACATGCTTGTCATCCCCACGAGCCCGTGACCACTTTTCGCCACCCTTTGAAGTGCGGGGGCAATCGCCCTCGCCAGACACTCGGCAAATCCACTACGTACCGGGCAATCCCTATAGTCCAACAATCGGAAGAATCAGGCCATCCTCTCAGGAAAACCCCAACGGGCACCTATAATTCATGCATTCATCCCAATATGCTTATCTTTCCAGACAGCCTGTCGTCGCGTGTTCTCAATAGAACCCAAGAGGGGGGGTGTGCAACTGCCCCGATACGATTACTTGGCAATGCACGGTGGCAAGAAATTCGCATGAGCCCGGGCTACTCGCCGGCGGCACACTCAATGCTGGCTGGTGGCTGCCACCGTCTCGATCAGAGCCGCTATGGCGATCCGTGTTTCCGGGGGTAGCGTGGGCCAGCAATCGACAATGCGTGTCAGAAGGGCGTCCTGGGAAGCACGATGGACGCAGACCCGACCGGGGGGCGGTGTCGGCTCTGGAGGCTCGTCGGCGGAGGGTCGACCGGGTGGCATGGCTGGGGCATGCATGGGCCGCTTGGGCGGTTTCGCGTCCTCGGCCTCCTCGCGGCGTCGGCGACCATCAAGGAGAACGTCGACGAATTCACCAATGGGGAGGGGAGCACTTGCCACGGATGCCGGTCGTTTTCCGTCCAGCAGACTGGTCGACCCGTCCTCGGCAACCAAACGCCACTGGTGCGGTCCGCCGGCGGGCTTCGCGCATGGGGGCTTGAGCTGCCGCGCGGAGTCGAAGCGGCTGCGAGGCGTCATCGCCTCCAGCGCCTGTTCCGTCTCTGCCGCAACCGGTCTTGCCATCATGCCTGACGCTTTCTCCATGGACCCCGTTGTCGACCGAGTGCCAAATACGCACGGGCCGGCTACCAACTACCCGAGGTTGCCAGACTTGCCGCCGAAGCGACCGCCCGTCGCCGTGGCGTTTGCGGACCGGCCGAAACACGACCGGCGTCGCGATCCCCATCCCGGAGAGCGTGACCACGGCGGGACGCGGAGAACGGCCCTGATCCGCTGCTAAGCGGCATCGGCCGCCGTGGTGACCTCCGACCAGGACCGTTTGTACTGCAAGGCTTCGAGCAGCTCGGCCAAGCTAAGTGTCTTGTTTTCCAGCTCCAACGGGATCTCCATCCCCGGATCGCAGACCAGGTCGACGGCGCCATCTTCGCCGATCAGTTCGTCCAGATCGCGAAGCAACCCGTCCTGGACCGCTTGTCGCACCAAGTGGCCGCGGGTGGCCGATACCTCGTTGGCTCGCTCTCCCACGGCGTCGGCGGCCCGCTTGGCCAGGGCGGCGAGGTACTCGCTGGGGACCTCGACCATACGCGGAATGTACACTTTCACTTGCATTCTCTCACTCCTAGTGTGTGGTTGAAACCACAATCGAACCGTTTCGCTCCAACATGCGCGCCAGTCGCAAAGAATCGGAAGACGCGTTCGGATCTGGGCGCCCGAATACACCTAGCATCTATCGGCAGGTAAACTGTAACGATTAGACTGTTTTCCCGGGTTTTTCCGAATACGAGTCCTTTTCTAGCCCGTTCGGATAAGACCACCCACCACGACAGCGGGGGCGGCTGCACGGAGAATCGGCGCAAATCGGGGAATCCGTTTCAGGCGTACTGCCCGAACCGCCGATAAGTTCACCAGAGACCTACCGGGAGGGCGGGACATGGGCGTCCCGTTTCAGGATAAAGATCATGGCAACGACGGATCGTTTGCCATGATCTTTTTTTTGCGCGCCGGGGCAAAAAAACCCCGCAACGCGGCATGACGGCCGGCGTTGCGGGGTCGATTGGTCGGTTCCGAGGCATCTTGCCCGTGACGGGCTGTCAGTCCAGTTCCTTCAGCAGGGCTTCGCATTCTTCGCGTAGCGAGAAGGCGCCTTCGGTCTTCAAGGCGCTCTCGGCCAGTTGCTTGGCCGATTCCTTCTTCTTTTCGTCGTCCTGATCGGCGTAGATGCGAGCCAGGTAGTATTTCGTATCGGCGCTGGCTTTACCCTTGCTTATCTGCACGGACTGCACCAGTGCTTTTTCGGCATCGCCCAGGTTGCCCAGCTTGTAGTAAATCCAACCCAGCGTGGAGAAGACCTCACCCTGCTTGGGATACTGCCGGGCATTGACCAGGGCGAATTCCTGGGCCAAGCGTTTCTTGGCTTCGTCGTCCTGTTCAACCAGGGCGATCGCCAGATTGTTGCTGGCCACGAAATTACCCGGCGACTGAATGTGGGCCGACTGGAAGTGCTTCTCGGCCGTGGGGTAGTCCTTCTCGAAAAGGGCGACCACGCCTCGCAGCAGTTTGGCGGCAAGCGAATCGGGATCGATTTTCAACGCCAGATCGGCCTGGGTCGCGGCTTCCTTGTACTCTTGATCTCGAACCGCCCACTGGCCGGCGGCCAAGCGTGTCTTGAGGTCGTTCGGCGCCAGCGTGAGCGCCTTGACCATCCACTTGCGGGAGTTCTCGTCGTCGTCGTCCTGCTCATAGTAGAGGGCAAGCATGGCCTCGGGGGTGAGCAGCTTTTCGTTCTCCACGGCGGCTTTCTTCAATTGCACCAGCGCGGCGTCCGCGTCGCCCTGCTTATAGATCGCTCGGCCCAGCC
Organism: uncultured Planctomycetaceae bacterium; assembly: GCA_964444795.1. Classification (GTDB taxonomy): domain Bacteria; phylum Planctomycetota; class Planctomycetia; order Pirellulales; family Thermoguttaceae; genus JABMRP01. The sequence continues at coordinate 9,381 of CAYUIQ010000111.1, read as the reverse complement.
GTTCCAACGCTTGAGCGTTATCCGGGGCCGAGGCAACGACCGCCTCGAGTTGAGTTTGGGCCGTTTTCCAATCGCCGCGGGCTTCCGCCACCGTGGCCAGTCCCATGGCAGTACCCCGTTGCAGCAGTTTCTTCCGCTTGGCACTGCCGTCAAACGATTCGAGCAGAGTGGACGCCTTTTCGTAGAGCACGGCCGCGTCGGTCACGCGGCGCCCCTGCAAGGCCATGTCACCCAAAATGGCATACGCCTGCGGGTCGTCCGGGTCGTCGATGACCGCCTTCTCCAGCGCCGCGCGCATTCCGGCCGCGTTGTTGGCGCGAGCGAAAAACTGGGCCAGGATCACCTGGGCCGGCGCCAATTCCTTGTGTTTCTTCACGGCCGCTTCCAGATAGTCGACCGCGCCGGCAACGTCGTTGTTGGTAAATCGCGTCCACGCATCCTTGAGTTCAACGTACTCGTCGGTGGTGCCGGGCGCGCTCCCCAGGCCACTCACCGGAAGCGGCTGGGCGTGGGCTCTGTCGATCACGACCAGCAAGCCGATCATGCAGACTGCGGTGAACAGTGCAAAACGAACAATAACTCGGGCCATCGTAACTCCCCCGTTTCGGGCTCAAAAGGGTGACTGAAATGGATTGCCGTTGGCTGGCTCCCGACATGGGCCACCGCGAAAGCTTGCGAAAACTCTCGACACGGTGTGTCCCTCAAAAAGCCGTTTTTCCCGGGCGGAACTCTCGACCTTGTCGAGCACCGCATCGAGAACCACTCTAGGCTACGTCGAAACTCCGTGCGCGACAAGGGACCCCAAGGCCAACCATCCGGGGACAAAGGGCCGGCCAACACGTCCCGCGTTGCGGTCGTAGCGATTAGGCTGACTCTAGCGGCCCGTGGCAAGAATTTCGTTGGCCGTTTTCGTTGCCACGACGGGCCGAACGGCCTCCCCACTGACCGCCGCCCCCCCCACAAAAGCGGTTTTTTCTCTTTTTTTCTTTTTTCCAGAATGCACATGGGGTATGATGCTCTTCCAGAAGGGGGCGTCCCCCTGCTGGAGTGTTTCCTGTATTACCACACCTTGACGAAAGGGGAGCAACAGAATGAACATGGCCATCCCACACACTATCGGACGTCGAAGTTTGGTCTGTTTGGCCGCGTTGATGTTGGTCGGCTGCATGGCCGACCGTGGATGGGCGCAAGAAGACCCGGCCGCTGAACCGGTCGCGAAACCGGCCGCTAAGCAAAGGGCCAAGCCGCGCGGACGCCTGCCCAACTTCTATCGCACGGTGGTGACCGAAGAGCAACGAGAGACGATCTACAAGATCCAAGCGGACTCCGCCGCGCAGATCGAGGCACTCCAGGCGCAGATCGACGCGCTGGTCGCCGATCGCGACGCCAAGGTGCAAGCCGTTCTCTCGCCCGAGCAACTGCAAAAAGTCAAGCAGGCCGAAGCGGAGTCCAAAGCCAAGCGGGATGCAAAGAAGGCCGCCAAAGACGCCGCACCGGCGACGGAAGAATAGGGCCTGGTGAAACCCGGCCGGGCAATTCCACCTCGGGGGTGGCCAGAAAGGCCGCCCCTTTTTTCGGTCCTTCGGGAGAATCGCGCGAAACGAATTGCCCCCACGGGCATCCTGCCCGGGATGCCTACCCTGCGCTGGCGCTCGTAGCACCCACCCCATCACGTGATCCGCGATAGAATGCTCGTGGCGAGGTACCGCCGAGAAAAATGCCGACGAGAGTCGCTGCTCTAGCGAAGCGAGACCATCCGGCAGCGGCCTTCGTCTTCGATCACGATTTTGTCTTCACGGGCAAGCCAACCGAGAGCCTGCATCACGACGTCGCGGGGTTCGCCGACCGCCTTGACCAACTTGGCCATGCTCAGCGACCCGTTGATTGCCAACACGTTCCACGCCGCGCCGGCCGTCTCCCCAATTTGCTCTACCCGTGTACTGAGGTCTGCCGTTGCCATCGAATGCCACCTCCTGCAGGAAAATCCGTTGTCCGAGCCGGCCCTGGGCCAGCAACCGAACGACCACGTCCCAATCTGCGCAAAGTATAGCGAACGTAGCGACTACTGCTCAAGGGTATCGTCCACGAAACTTGGGGGATTTCAAATGGTAGTCCACGGCGACTAGAGGGTTGGGCGAAAACAGAAAAGACGGGGCATCCATAAGAACCGGAAGAATCGGCCCCCCGATCTATCCGTCAAGCACCGCGACGGCCGCTTCCCGTGGCTTCGCGCAGCAAACTGGTGGCCATCGCGCGGAAGACCTGCTCCATGGCGTCGAACTCACGGTCCTCCGCTTGGAAGAAGATCGCATAGGTTGCGTCTTCCGTTCGCATCGCCCGGATTTGGGCTGAGTTGGTCAAGTCGAGATAGTAGAACGCCATGTCGTATCCGATCAGCGGCAGGTCCGCAATGACATCGCGCACTTCCTCTGACTCCAATTCCGCGTATTCTTCCCCCATTGCCTCGACAACCGCGTTTGCCAATTCCACCGGATCGGTGGATCGCGGGTACACGGTCACCGACCAGAATCCCCCCGCTGGGCTCCGTACGGTGACCGACTCGCGATCGGCGGGCATATAGTCTTCGTCGAGGGTCCAATTCTCGGGATAGTCGAAGGCAATTTTCCGTTTTTCATATCGGGCAGGCATGACGGCTCGGCTCCGGGGGCAACGTTCAGCGGAAAAAGGGGACTGGCCCAATTTCTCCCGCTCCCAAAAGCCTAGCAAAGCCGGCCGGCGGGGGAAACCCGGGGCAACCACGGCCGGAAAAACGGGTTGTAGAAATCCCCCCCTTCTGATACGGTGCTCCACTTGTGCCGATCCGTCTTCGTGCGGTCGCGGCAGGTTCTTCGAGCCCCGGTGGTAAAAACAGGTCATGCGCGCCGCAACGATCATGGTGGGTGCCGCGGGTCTGCTGAGCGTGTCGACGCTCGGATGCCAATTCTTTGGCTCGGATCGCTCGACGCCGGAGAGTGTTGCCGTCAGCCGGCAGTACACGCGGCAGGGAATCGGCGCGATCGAGCGCAACGACTGGCAAGGGGCCCGGGCCTTGCTGGGCAAGGCGATCAAGAACTGTCCCACCGATCCGAAAGCTCGCCGGCACTACGCCGAAACACTTTGGCATCAAGGCGCTTCGGCCGAGGCGATCCAACAACTCGAGGAGGCCGTTCGACTGGCCCCCGACGAGGCCCCGGTGTACGTTCAACTGTCCGGGTGGTGGCTCGCCCGGGGAAACGTGGACGCCGCCAGCCATTACGCCCAGCAGGCCCTCGATTTGGATCCCGAGTTGGCGGCGGCCTGGACGGCAAGCGGCCGCGCGATGCGCGCCGACGAGCAGCCTCGCCGGGCGTTGTCCGATTTCCACCGGGCACTGACTTATGCGCCAAACGACCAGGCGATGCTCTTGGAGATCGCCGAACTGCACCGGCAACTCAACCAGCCGCAACGGGCGCTGGCCACCCTGCACAGTTTGGTCGACACCTATCCGCCGGGTGAAACGCCCGGGCGAGTCATCTTTCTCGAAGGCCTGGCCTACAAGGCGCTGGGACGCAGGGACGACGCGGCGAGTCGTTTGGCGGCCGCCGCCGCGCATGGCAACCCGACACCGGAGATCCTCTTCCATCTGGGCGAGGCACAACATCTGGCCGGGCACTATCATGCGGCCGCCTCGACCCTGCGCCGGGCATTGGCCCTGGAACCGGAGCATCAGCCCAGCCTGACCCTGCTGGAACGTATGGCCGCCCGAAGGCCGTCGGCCGAGGACCGTCAGATCCGCTGAGGCACTCTTGCCCGGATCGTCCGAACCGTCGCCCTCGTTACAACCGGCACAAGTAGCAGGCACACTCCGTGTGCCGTCCGCCCTCTTACAGCACACTCCGTGTGCCGACGACTTTGGGAATTCCGGGACCCGCGGCCGCGCTGCAAGCGGCCGCAAGCTACACTTTTTAGGGGAACGAACCGTTAACCGCAGTCACTCTTTCGCGAGGAGTCGCGCATGTCCCAAGTACTGGAACCCAAGGGCGAACCGTTCATCGACCGCCGATCGTGTGGTCCGTCCGGATCGGTCCCCGGGGTCGAACGCCGCCAATTCAGCAACAGCCACGAGAACCTCTCGCCCGACGCGCAAGAACTCGCCTGTGCGATCGACGAATACAAGCTGCGCCATCGTCGCCGCTTCATCACCTTCGAGGAGATGCTCTCCGTGGTCCAGTCGCTGGGATATCGCCGGTAGGGACTAGCGACTTGGGGGGCTCTACGGCCGCGTGTCGGAGGCGAAGCCGCGCTGGAATTCGCGGAATTGGTCGGCCCATTGCGCCGGGACCGTGATGCGGCGGGTTTGGCGGAGACGATCGATCTGGTCGTTCTCGAAACGTCCGCCCTCAAGCTGCGTCCCTTGCGGGCCGAGGCCCAGATTGCGAAGCGCCTCGCGGGCATCGTCGCCCTCGGGACCGGCTCGGTCGGCCGCGGCAAGCCGGGACGCCCACTCCTTGCTGAACTGCCGGGCTTTCTTCGCCCCGCCGAGGCTTCGCACCAACTCGGGATCGGGCTCGTCCTTGTTCAACTCGTGCTGGAGATGCTCCAGCGCCAGGTCGACGGCTTCCTTGCTGTACTCGAGATTCGCGTCCTCGCCGCCCGGTTCGGTTTGCGACAACTCCGGCGGAGGCATGTCGGACCGTTGCTCGCTTTGCGGTCCGTCGGTCGGATGGGCGCCGCCCGGTTCATTGCGGCCCGCTTGGGTATCGCCAGGTTGCGGCTGGCCGGGCTCGCGCGAGGGCTCGCCGGAGGGGCGTGACGCGTCGGGCGAGTCGCCCGGGGTATCGCCCGGCTTGTGCGAGGAGTCGCCCTCGGGGCCTTCGCGTCCGCCTTCGGTGTCGCGTGGCGTGCCGTTGGGGTCTTCGCCGGGACGGGTCTCTGAACCGGCGCCCCGCTCGTCGGATTTCTCGCCGCCGGTGGGCCGCTCGGAACGGACGTCCTCACCGCCATCGGTGCCGGTTTCACCCGTGCCGCGTTCGTCGGAGGCCGAGCCTCCGTCGTCAGCCGAGGTGTTGGTCCCGTCGGCGCCCATGCCGGGCTTGCTGCCTTCCTGGCCGCCGCCAGCCTCGCCCATGCCGCTACGATCGCCATCCTCCTCGCCCTCGGCAGTCGATTTCCGCGGGCTGATACTCGGCGATTGGGGGCCGTCGCCCTGGCCCGTTTGATCGCCCTCGGGCTTCTTCGGGTCGGATCGCGGCGCGTTATCGCCTTGGGCGGCCGGTGTTTCGGTCGGTTCTTCGCCCGGCTTGGGCCCGCCGTTTTCGGTGCCGCCCTGCGTGGCGGGGGAGCCGGGGTTCTCGGACTTCTCGCCACCGCCGCCGGAAGGCGATTCGCCCTCGCTCGGTTTGGCCGCGTCTTCAGTACCGCCTTCGCTCCCCGGTTGCCGTTCGCCTTCTTCACCCGGTTTTGGTTCACCTGGCTTGGGCTCGCCTTCCTGACCGGGTTTCGGCTCGCCCGGTTTGGGTTCGCCTTCTTGTCCCGGTTGAGGGTCACCCGGCTTGGGTTCGCCTTCTTGCTCTTGTTGCTGTTTATGCTCAAGGATCCGGTCGATGGCATCGCCGGGATTGCTCGGGGCGTCGATCGGTTCTCGCGACACCTCACGCGCATCGGAACCCGGCTCGCCGGGCTTCGTCTCCGCGCCCGGGGTGGCACCTTCTTCGCCGGGCTTCGTCT
>CAYUIQ010000111.1:0-3575 GCA_964444795.1 uncultured Planctomycetaceae bacterium | reverse complement strand
TTCGTCTCCGCGCCCGGGGTGGCACCTTCTTCGCCGGGTTTCGTCTCCGCGCCCGGGGTGGCACCTTCTTCGCCGGGTTGCGACGGATCGTTCGGGTTGGGTTCTTCCTCGCCCGGTTTGAGTAAATCTCTGGGATTTGGCTGATCCTCGGGCTTTGGCCGTTCGTTGGGCTCCGTAACCTGAGCGCCCGGTTGCGGTCGCTCGGACGGGTTGGGGTCGATGATGCGGATGCGGCGTCTCTCGGTCTCGGCCGTGTTCGGACTCGGCACCCAACTCAACGGAGCTTTGCGTCCGGCGGAGCGAGCGAGGACGGGCCGCTGCCTGTTATCCTCGGCCACCACCTGCCACTCGACGACGTCGCCCTTCTTTAGCCCCAGATCGGCGGGCACGAACGTATACTCACCTTGGAATACCGTCTCCGAGGGTTTGTCCAACATCGCGTGGTCCAACAGCGGTGGCGCCGTGGCTGCGCGCTTTTGCCCGCCAATCTTTTCCGCCTGGACCGACACCCGGCTCAATGCAAAATCGCGGTCCTCGGCCTCCACCCGGATGGTCAATCGGCCGTCGGGGAGCAAGAGAATCTCGTCCTCCGGCCGGGTCAGCAGATCGTCCTGCCCATGCATGGCCGGCGACGGCTCCAGCCCCACCAGAGCAACGCGCGGCTTCTCGTCGGCATAGACGTCGATCCGATGTCGCACCGGCTGGTGATTCTTCTCTTTGTCGACACTAAGGAACCCAAGCTGATAAGAATCGAACTCGGGCCGTGCGGCAGCCGTGCGGCGGGTGCGGAGGAAGAACCGGCCCTCGGCCGTCTTGCCGTCGACCTCCATGGGGACCATGGGCGACTGGCCGTTGCAGCCCAGGTCGATGTCGGCGGTGTCGATCTCGTGGCTAGCCCCGGCGTGGATCGTGACCCGGGTGCCCTCGATGGCGCGGAGGTCGCCCACTTTGGTTACCCGCGGCGACTTGTCCGGCTTCGTGTACGGTGGCTCCTCGTACTCGACTCGGTCCACCACGATCGACGGCGGTGTGCGTGCCTCGATGTGGAACACGGGCGTGGTGAAATCACCGGCGGTCAGGTGGAACTCGATGTCTTGTTGCAGGTACGGCTGGGTCGGTGGCAGCGTGCATTGGTGTAACCGCTCGTCCTCGGGCCGGACGAGAGTGACCGACTGGCCGACGATCTGGCCGTCGTCGGTCGAGTAAACGAGCAGCACCGGCTCGTCTTCTTTCACTTTCAGGCCGTCGACATAGGCGCTGATGTGAACCGACTCGCCGATCAGGGCCACCGTATGGCCCGCTTCTTGTCCGTCGACCGTCACCTCGCCGATCGTCACCCGGGTCGGCGCCGGGATATCGGCCCAGGGAAAAACGACCCGGCCGACGGTGGTCATCGTGCTCTTGGGGGAAAGGGCCAGATACAGACAGAAGACGGCCATCAGGCCGGCCAATACATATCCAACACGCAGGATCGGCGCGCGATCGACCGCCGAATCGACCGAGATACCCGCCAGATCGGAAGCCGCGCGATCTTCCATCGCCCGATAGATCATCTCGGGTACTTCGCGCCGCTGGCGGCGGAGCATAAGGAAGTTGACGAGGCTGTTTTTCAGCCGGGGCGTGCTCTGCTCGATCGTGGCCGCGGCAAACAGGGGGTTGATACGGTGGAGCACCAGCGGCAATACGGCCCGATAGAAGTAGTAGCCCGAGGTGCCGAGCCAGACGAGCAGGGCGAGCACACGTCCACCGGTGCCCAGCCCGCCGGAAATGATCCAATGATCCAATAGAGCGACGACGAAAAAAAAGGCCAGCGAGCCGGCCGCGATCGTCAGCAGCCCGGCGGCAATATCGACCACGCGAACTTGCGTGCGCGTACGGCCGATCTGGGTCTCGATGAACCCCTCGCGCTGTGCGGGCTTTGTGGGAGTAGGGCTCGCTTGTGGCTCCGGAGGAGGAGCAACCGTTCCGCTTGCCATGGCGATCTCCGCCGTAAGATGAGTGCCTTCCTGTTCAACTCTATATTATAGACGTTTTCGAGCGGTTTACGATTCCCAAAACCGGCAGATATGTACGATGGGCTTCCCAGCCCGTCGAGAAACCCCCTCGCGTGGCTGGCTCGTTACCCGTCGCGGGTGGCCGCGACGTTTTTTCCGGGGTTGACGTTGCCACTTCCAAGGACGTTTTTCCGAACAAGCCGCACGAGATGGCCGTCCCTCTGGCGGGGAATCATCTGGGCCACCCGCGTCTTGTTATGCAAACCCTTCATCCAATGAACAATTACGTCTTACCCCCTCAATTTCCTCCGCCTTCCGATGTCCCCCCTTGAGCCTTCCGCGGAATCCAGGCAAATCGACCGTAGCGGGGAGTTCCCGGCGGCACGATGGGCAACTCCTCCCACCCGGTCTTGGTTTCGATCATGATTTTCGGACCGCCCTTTTTGGGGTCGGGAAAAGCCCGAGTTACGAATCCGTCGGGCGACCACGTGGGGTCATCGCCACGCCCGGCTTTTCGCTTGTTCTTCCCGTTGCTATCGACCACCCAGACATTCCAGGTTTCGCCGATCCGCTTGTCCTTTTCGCGATCTTGGACGCCCGTGAATTTGCTCATGTGGATCATCTCGACGCCTTCCCAATGGGCGATCCACTTGCCGTCCGGCGACCAGGCGGGCACTTTTTGTTCGATTGGCAGCTTGAGACCCTCGTCCTGTTCGGCGGCCGCTGGCGAAATGGGCACCGCCTCGCTGCCGTCGAGATTGCTCAGCCAAACGCGATAGTTGCCGCCTCGATCGGAAACGAAGGCCACCTTTCCGCCTTTCGGCGAGACCACGGGCATCGAATTGCTGAACTTCATTTGCTCGGGATCGCTGAACAGTCGCCTCGACTGCCCCGTCTCGGTGTTCATGAGGTGCAACTGGCTGTTTTGGGCCGGGTCTCTTCCCGGTTTGAAGATCATCCACACGACGTGTTTCGAGTCGGGCAACCAGGAAGGAATCAAATTCCGCCCCGATTCGGTCAGCCCCTTCGCGTCCTTACCATCGAGGCCGGACATCCAAATCGCCATCCCTTTCCCGCTCTGTTGCACATAGACCATTTTCCCCCCGTCGGGCGACACGGCCGGCATCATACATCCGCGATCGGAATTCGTGATTTGTCGCCTCGACGAACCGTCCTCCTTGATGCGATAGAGTTGCAGCACGCCATTCCCGTCGGCATGGCTGACAATCACCTCGCGCAACGGCGGCTCCGCGGCGAGCAGGGCGTTTGCAGCGTAAGCCATCGTAAGAATGGACAGCATTGATGTTAGGAATGATTTCATCTTTTCTCCTGGAGGGCATAACGCGGCTACCTGCGTCTTGTTACCTTCCCTCCAGCATCTCCTCAAGAATCTCCGCGGCGCTTTGAACCATGTCGGCGCATCGGGTCTTGAACAGGTTTTGATCCTTGGCTTCCTTCATCCCTTGGGGCGTACTGATGTCGCAGCCAAGTAGCTCCTTGCACCTGGTGGATCCGTTCCTCTTCTCAAACCGGTCCGTGAATTCTCCGACCAGCGAGTAGATCTTCTTACGACCCTTGCCC
>CAYUIQ010000110.1:0-27374 GCA_964444795.1 uncultured Planctomycetaceae bacterium | reverse complement strand
CACAGTTCTGGGGGCTCGCTGCGCTCGACCGCCAGACACCCTCCGCAAATTGCCCTTTTCCAACAGGCTGTTACCCCCCGTCAAGGTTCCATCTCGTCCACTTCATCGACTAACCGGTCGAGATCATCCCCTTGGTCCGCTTCTTCGGCCAGTGCCCGATTGCGTTCGGCGGTGGCCAGTTGCTCCGCGGCGGATGCGCCGAAAAGGACCGAGAGGTCGACCTTCACGGCGGCGCCGTCGGCCGAGGGGTCGCCGGCGATGGCCGGGTCGTCGTGGCGGGGGAACGTGATCGCCGCGGCGGGGCATATCCGGCTGCAGGCAGGGCAGCCGGCGCGGCAAGCGTCGGGCTGTTCGACGAGGATCGTTTCCTCCTCGTCGAACCCGAACACGCCGAACAGGCAGAAGTTCAGGCATTCCAGACAGTCGGTACAGCGATCGTAATCGATCACCGGATACCATCGGGGCGCCGTGGTTTCTTCGATACGAGCCGGTCCGTCGGGCGGGCCTTCCCGCGCCTTGGGGACCGGCGATGGAGTCGAAGTGCCTCGCGATGCCAGGATGCGATCGATTTCCGCCAGGCAGTCTTCGGGCCGATCGTGCGCGCGGAGGTCGAAGTACCAGAGCCGGCGTGTGAACTCCCGGGAAGCTTCGTCGTCCTTCTGCGGCGTTTCCTCGATTTCTTCCCGCGATACCGAGGAGGTCGGTTCCATCCGGCCGAAGATTCCGTGGGCGTTGAGGATCCAATGGGCATTTCGGGGAAACTGCCACGCCGCCACGATCAGGTCTCCGGCCAGTGATCGGAGACGCCGGGTTCCGGGCCCGTCCGGCGAAAGGTCGTACAAATCGCCGACGAGCAAGACGTCGACGTCGCGGCCGGCCAGTTCGTCGGCAAGACGCGACTGGAGCTTGTCGCGTCGTTGGTCCGCGTCGACGCTCCGCGCGATGACGACGGTCACGGCATCCAAATCGTTCACGGTCATGCTCCGTCTTGCCGATTCGGATCGTCCGTCGCCTCGGGCTGCTCCGATCCTCCGCCACATTGCCCGTCGCACGGATACGCGGGCAGCCCTCGCAACATCTGCGAGACGGTGGGCCAGCCGGCCTGGAGATGGGTAAGATACTCGGCGACCGAGAGCAAGGCATCCTCGTCGCACCGCATCTCCAACAGCCAACCGTCGTCGTAGGTGCTGGTCGTGACGAGCCCGGGCTGCTTTGTTAGCTCTTCGTTACATCGGGCGATCACCCCGGCGACCGGGGCGTAGAGGTCGCTGGTGGCTTTCGAGCCTTCGATCGAACCGATCGGCTGGCCGGCTTCCACCTCCGTTGCCGAAGCCACTTTCCATTCCAATCGCCGCACCGCCCCGATCAGAGCCGCCGCATAGGACGACAGGCCGACGCGAAATCGGTTGCCGCCGGACGCATCGCCTTTCGTCGCCGGGTCGCCGGCCGCGAGCCACATGTGGTTCTTGGCGTAGCGCCGATCGTCGGGCAACATCGCCGTGACCGAGCCCATAATGAAAATGAGTGGGGTGCCCATGGGTGCCTTTCTACGGGGAAAAGGGGGCAGGACTCTTTTGCCTGCAAGGCCCGCGGGGTGCTTCGCACAAAAGAGTCCTGCCCCCTTTTCCCCTTCCTTTTCTCCTGCTACGGTTTCCCGAAGCAGTAGAGGTCGCCGTCGTCGGTGCCGATGACGAGTCGCCCGGAGGCGATCGCAGCGGAGGCTCGAATCGAACCGCCGGCGTCGAATTGCCAGAGTGCGTTGCCGGTTGTCAGGTCCAGGGCATGAAGCATGCCGTCGGTGGAGCCGATGAACACACGCCGGTCGACCACCACCGGCGAAGCCTCGACCAGCCTCCGCGTGGCGAACGTCCATCGCGACTTTCCCGAGGCTCGATCCAGGGCCAGCACCTGACGGCCTTGCGTACCGACGATAATCAACTTGTCGGTCGCCGCCGCCGACGAGCGGAACGAGCCGTTGCGGTCGGGGTTATTGAAGGTCCAGACGACTTTGCCCGCTTTCCAGTCGATGGCAAAGAACTCGCTCCCTTCGGTGCCCACGTAGGCGATCGAACCGACCACCGCGGGCGTGGAACCGGTGGGCATGTTCAGCTCGACGCCGCGGATCTCCTTACCCTGCTGGAGGTCGACGACGTGAAGCTGGCCGTCGCAACCGGCAACGAAGGTCCGGTCGCCGATGACCGTCACCGAACAGCGGATCTGGTCCTGGCTCTCGTACTTCCAGACCAGTCGGCCGGTGGCCGCTTCCAGACAATAGAGCACTCCGTCTTGCGAGCCGAAGAGGACGTTCTTCCCGTGGAAATTCGCGCAGGAGTTGATCTCCGCCTCGCTGTCGAAGTGCCAGATTTCCTTCCCGGTCCGGGCGTCGATCGCATAGAAACGTCCGTCGACATCGCCGATGAAAACGCGGCGATCGGCCACGGCGGCCGAGGCGGCAAATCCCCATTTGGTAACGAACTCCCAGCGTTTCTTCCCGTCCATCAGCCCTACGGCGTAGAGTTTTCCGTCGGTGCATCCGACGAACACGGTGCCGTCGGCCACCGCGGCAGTCGACTCGAATCCGCCACCGTCGACCGAGAAAGTCCACAGCCGGGTGAGTTTCGCGGGCAGGGTCCCGGCGGCCACGCCGGTGGCCTCAGGGTTGCCGCGAAACACGGGCCAGGTTTCACCCGGTTTCGGTTCCTTCGGGGGTTCGGCGGCAAGTGCCGCGGGCAGTCCGGCGGCAAGAAGGACCGCCACGAGCGCTGCGGGAAGAGAGCTTCGAGGGAATCGCATGATTGTTTTGACGGGCTAAGGCGAGTTGTGCGTCTTCGGCGCGCCGGGCGTGCTGCTGAGTTGGGCCAAGACCTGGAGTACGCCGTTGAGATGGGCCAAACGCGGCCCGACTCGATCGACGAACTCGTTGAGCATGAACTCGCCGTCCAAGAGCGTCTCGTAGTTTTCGCCGATCTCTTCGGTCAGCGAGACGAGGAACTCCGTCTGCACTTTGCTCATTGCCTCGGCCGCATGACGGCAACGGCGAGCCAGATGCGGATTGGCTTGCCGCCACTGGCCCAACTCGTCGGCCCGTTGTCGTTGCGACGCGCCGAGTTGCGAAACCAACTCTTCCAGTAGTTCGTTCTGCCGGTCCTGCGCGGAAAGAAGTTCGCGCAACAGGTGTGTCTGTTCCGCCGCCGATCCGGCAGGCGGTTTGGATTCATCCTTCGGGTCGTGAGAGACGTCGAACTGGGTAAAGAACGAAGGTTTTGGTTGCGGTTCTTGCGACATGATGGTTCCCGTGTTTTTGCTTTCCCACACTATTCCAGTATAAGCAGAAACTGGGCGTCTCGTCGAGTCTCTGTCCGAAAACTTTGCTGCCGACCGCGCGGACGGGGGTGTCGAATCCGCCGGTTGCGAAAAGCGTGCCATTTGGTGCGGATTGCCTGCTGAAAAAGAGTGATTTGTGGAGGGCGCCTGGGGTCGAGCGCGAGCGAACCCCCAGAAAACGCGGCTCGGGGAGCTCGCTGCGCTCGACCTCAGGCACCCATGTGAATTCTTCAACGGCCCGCAGCATGACTGAAAAACACAAGTTAGGGCCCGTCGGCCGCCGATCCACCAGAAAGCCGGTCCCGCCGGTCATCTAACGTGGAGAATGCGCGCAAAACAGGCAATATACGGCAACTTGACGAAATACGGCCGAGAAAGGAAGCGGGGAATCGACGTGCCCGACACCAGCAACATGAAAGACGAGACCAGTCTGGGATTTTTGACCGTCCTTCGACAGCCGGAATTCGGTCTGTGCGGAGGATATTTGGTGTTGAATCCCCTGGGGCGACCCTTGGAATTCCACTGCACGGCACCGATTCAGGCCAATCGGGCCCAGGAGATTCTCTACGGGCCAACCTTGGAGGAATTCCTCTTTGGCGAGCAAATCGGCCGGACATTGCTCGAAAAACCGGAGATCTCCGTCTCGGCCGTGTTTGTCGACTCCGAGCCGGTTCTGGCCGCTCGACAGTTTGTCGATCCACCCCTGGCCTTGGTCCTCCCGCCCGATAGCCACAAAGGAGCGGCTCCAGGCGAAACCCTTACTACGGGGGATGCGAGCCGTGGCTTTTCGGCCTCCTCGGGCTCCGACCCATGGTTCTCGTTTGCCCTGGGAGGCAACCAACTGGCGGTTCCCGCGGCTTATCAGACCGACCGGGAGACGATCGCCGGCCGCCTGGATCGGCTGTCGGCGGCCTTCGACCTCAACGAGCCGTTTGGTCGAATCCGCGAGGCGATTGCCGAGGCACGGAAGGCCGCATGAACGGAACCTTTGCGCATCGACTCGGCGCGTCGACGGGCGCCGGCGGTCTCTCCTGGAAACCACCGCGGCGGCCGGAAGCCTGGACGATCGATCTGGCCATGACGGTCGACCCGTTCGCGGAGCGTGTCAGCGAGAGCCTTGGCGAGGCCATCGAAGTCGACGTGGTCAGCCCGCGCTTTGCCCAGCCGCCGCCTCCGGCCGTGTCGATAGGCATTGCGGCTCTGAAACTGCGGACGCGAAGTTTCGCGTTCACCGAGAGCGGTGGCACGAGCCTGTTTGCCGCGCCGCCCGACGGCTCGCCGAAAGCCGGCTTGGCGGGTCCATCGTCGACGGCCGCGCTGTGGGATGCCGGCACGACGCGGATCCGTCCGCCGGCCGACATCATCAAGCTGGAGGACCGGTTGCATTATCTCTTGCAGCCGTCGTTGCAGAGCCTACTGGTCGAGCGGTCGTTGGAATTCCCCTTCCATCCGTTTCCGTACCAATTCGAGGGCGTCGCGTTTCTCTATCCCCGCCACGCAGCCATTCTGGCCGACGAGATGGGCCTGGGAAAGACGATGCAGGCGATTACGGCGATCCGCTTGTTGCTCTGCCGCGGCGAGGTGGGAAGCGTGCTGTTGGTATGTCCCAAGCCGCTGGTGACCAACTGGCAACGGGAGTTTGCCGCGTGGGCGCCGGAGATTCCCGTCTTGGTGATCGAAGGCAACCAGGAGCGCCGCCGCTGGCTATGGAATCTACCCGACGCGCCGGTAAAGATCGCCAACTACGAACTGCTCTGTCGCGACGCCGATGTCTTCAACCCGATCTCTGGTGAAGGGGCCGGCCCGCCGCGGTTCGATCTGGCGGTGCTCGACGAAGCGCAGCGGATCAAGAACCGTTCGAGCACGACCAATCAGGTCGTCTGTTCACTTCCCCGGCGGCGAAGCTGGGCCCTGACCGGCACGCCGATCGAGAACAGCGTCGACGATCTGTTCGGCATTTTCGACTTTCTCGTGCCGGGGTTCCTTTCGCCGAACATGAAACCGCGGCGCGTGGGCATGGCCGTGGACGATTACGTGTTGCGACGCACCAAGGACGAGGTGCTGGAGGACCTGCCCCCGAAACTGTTCCGCGACGCCGATCTCGAGTTGACGCAGGCGCAGCGCGAGTCGTATCGGCTGGCCGAGGAGGAGGGCGTGATCCGGCTGGCCGGCATGGGCCGCGAGGCGACGATCCAGCATGTGTTCGAGCTGGTGCTGCGATTGAAACAGATCTGCAACTTCGACCCGCCCACCGGGGCCAGCTCGAAACTCGAACGGCTCGAAGCCGATCTGGAAGAAGTGGCCGCCAGCGGCCGCAAGGCGATCGTCTTCAGTCAGTGGGTCGATACGATCGAGCGTCTGGCCGAACATCTCGGCCGGTTCGGACCGCTGGAATATCACGGCAAGATCCCGCAACGCCGGCGCGAGGCCGTCATCAGCCGGTTTCGCGACGACGCGGACCGTCACGTCATGTTGATGAGCTACGGGGCCGGCGGCGTGGGGCTCAACCTGCAATTCGCCGGCTACGTGTTCCTTTTCGACCGCTGGTGGAACCCGGCGGTGGAGGACCAGGCGATCAATCGGGCGCACCGTCTGGGAACGCCGGAGCCGGTGACCGTTTCCCGGTTCCTGGTCCGCGATTCGATCGAAGAGCGGATCGATCGCGTGCTCCAAGAGAAGCGAGAACTCTTCGATCTGGTCCTCTCCGGTGCCGAATCCCCCGGCAAACGGGGTCTGACGCACGACGAACTCTTCGGGCTATTCGACTTGCAGAGCCCTAATGGGCCAGTGCGCTGGGCGGCGTGATGTCTTGAAGCGGCCGAAACTCTGCCTGTGATTTTCACGGAAAGGACGGGGGCTCACGCGGAGACGCGGGGATCGCAGAGACGTGTGTTTCCCTTTCTCCGCGGGCTCAGCGCCTCTGCGTGAGACCTGCGGGGGGAGAAAAGGGGACGGACAGATCGCTACAATACCCGCCCCTGCCATTCATTCGGATCGCAATGACCGTGAAATACGGCGATCACACAAAGCGTTGCACCCTCCAGATCGAGTTCAGCTTCGGGCTCAATGATCAGCGAATACGGCATCACTCACCTAGAAGCCGTTTCTTGACATCTTCCCAGGGCTTGGCCCGGTCGGGCGATGCCTCGTGTGCCGCGATCCGGCGATCCAACTCGGCCTTCTGGGCGTCGGTAAGGCGAAACGCCTGCTCGTCTTCGACGATGCTGTCCCAAATCTGCTCAACGAGATGGACTCGCTGGGGAATCGGAAGATCTCGGATTTCTGGAGGTAAAGACGACTGGGCCATCAACGGTCTCTCATGGCAAGAAGAGAAAGGTCTTAGCATCCACCGACACTCATTATCCTAGCATGAGCGGACCAGTCCGAAAATAGGCACCCCGCCGGTTACGCTTCGCGCTCTTGCGACTCGATCACCTCGCGGAGTCTCGCTACGAGTTCCGCCGGGACGCGGTCACACCAGTCTTCGTCGATCAGGCCGACCTCCAGCAGATCAAGAAGATGAACCCGATCCCGGAGGCGAAACGAGGTGAGCTTCATCCGCACCAGGGCATCGAGCGTGGCCACCGCGAACTCGGGCCCGGACTCGCTTTCGGTCACGTCCGGGGCGGGCAAGAGGTAGCCGGGGCGGACCTTCTCGCCGGCAAAAACGACGTGAATCGCACTGCGGACGGACGCTTGCGGACCGTCCAGGAAGAGATCGACACCAACGACGTTCTGGTGGATGAACCCGACCGAGGTCAATGTCTCGACGACGCGGTCAAAGTCGGCCCGGCGCACGAGCATGTCCACGTCCTTGGTGTTCCGAACGGCCTCGACGTCGACTCTTGCGACCCAAGCTGCGACGGCATTGCCGCCGACCAAGGCGTGGGGGATGCCCACTCGATTCAGGGCCGCGGCCGCACGGCAGGCTCGTTCTCGAACTGCGTCCACCGCGGCGATCATCCTTTCCCAGGAGAAGTCTTGTAGCATGGCGCCGATCGTAGCATACAAATCGCGGGGGGGCAATGGTTTGGGCCGCTTTGAGGGAAGGCAAGGAGGGCTTTTTCGGAGAATACCTGTCGGGATTGTTCGGCAAACGGCCATAGGGATCTTAGACGGCCGGTGCCGTCGATGCGTTCAAGATCAATCCCCTCCCTGGAGCCGCGCCGTGTTTCAAACCACCGCCCAAGCCGCGATTCTTGTTGCTCTGATGTCCGGCGCCACCGCGAAAGCCGCCGACTCGATCCCCCGCGACGGACACGCCACGGTCGCCTATATTTTCGTCGACCCCCGGCTCTCCGACGGAAAGAGATGGCTGAACACGCCCCGGGTGTCCAAGGAAACCCATTTCTATCGGCTTAAAGGCTGCGAAGTACGCTACGCCGTCGGCACGGACGAGAACATCCTTCGGGCGATCCTCGACCGCGACGTCAAGGCGATTACGTTTATCGGGGAAGGCGGATTCGGCGCGGGAAGAAAAGAGGGGGCCAGTGAATCGACGCTCGGGCGGAGTCTCGCGTCGCAGTGGCGAGAGAAGGTGTTCATGGCTCTGCGAGAACAGTTGGAAAATGAGCGAGGCATGTCGCCCGATCGGGCAGCCCAAGAGGCATCCAGGATGTCGAAGAACTTTGGGCTACACAACGTCTCGAACTATAGCTGCTACTCGCTGGTCGATAAGTCGATCGGCGATCTGTTTGTAAGACCGGGCGGCACCTACTGGGGCGTTCCCGTTCGGTACAGCGCCAACATCCTCAGCTACGGCTATTTCCTTGTCGGCGACACCGACTACTTCCTTACCGAATATCGCCCCAAGGGTCCGGATGTCACGAACGGCCCCCGGCTCGACGGGCCGGCCGCCGAGTGGGCTCGTAAGTTGGGCGAGGCCGTGGCCGAAGAGAGGCGGCAAAACGGAACGACCAATCTGATCCGGAAGATTCCCACATCGGACCTCTTCAGAACTCCGTAAAATGGAAACGACCCAACCGCCCCCTCAGCCCCCGGCTTTGCCGGGGGGCATTTACCATCCATATTTCCCGCGTCGACTCGGCCAATTGCCCGAAGTTCGGCCGGGGTGCGATGGTTGTGGTCCCGGTTCCAGGCACGGCCCCCCGGCAGAGCCGGGGGCTACGAAGCCTTACCGCACCAGATCGTAAAACGTCACGTTGCCCTTCTCGATCAGGCCCTTCGTTTTTTCCTGCATGGTCTTCATGTGGGGAGTTTTCATGTGCGCGTCGAGCGCCGCACGGCTGGCCCATTGTTCGTAGAACATGAATACCAGAGGATCTTTCTTCGAGCGGTGCAGATTGTAGCAGAGACAACCCTTCTCTTTTCGCGTCGGCGCGACCATTTCCAGCAGGGCCGCCTCGACCGCCTTTTCCTGTCCCGCCTTGACCGTGAGTTCGGCCGTGAGGATCACGCCGCCGGTGGGCACTTCACCGGCGGGCACTTCGGCCGCGGTGACCGACCCGCACGCACAAAGAACCGCAACCAAAGCCAAGATCCCTCGTCTGTTGATTCTCATCGTCGCTTTCTCCTGAAGTTAAGTTGAGCTCGGGCACTTGTTCCCGGAGTTCTGAAGTACGATCATTCGACCTTGAGCATGTAGCGGGTCATCACGGCCCGGGCCACGGTCTTCCCCTTGTCGCTCTGGATCGTGATCGGGTGCAGCCCGACGATACCCATTACCAGCCACCTGCTATTCGTCGGCGACTTGGCCAATTCGGGACTGACCAGAACGACTACTTTGGCCTCGGTCCCTTCAATCTGCATCATCAGCGCCCCGGGGCCCTGGTCGACGACACGGCCGAACATCACGACCCCCTTGCCCCCTTGCCCCAATTGATCGGGCGCAAAGCGATTGATCGCCTCGCAATGGGCGTCCGTCCAGCCCACCTCGCGCATCGTGCCGAAAAGTTCTTGTGCGGCGCCGGCGCGATCCCCGGTGAGCACGCGGGCCACCTCGGCCATCCGCTGATACTGCTGGGGGTCCTCGGGTTTCCATTCGAACTCGGTACACGCGTCGAACTGCTCTTTCAGAGTGTCGAGATCGACGGGTTCAGCCGCAACGGGCGGCACCGGTCGCCCCGGTTGCGAGGAACCGCTAAACGCCGGAATCGGCTCGGGGGTGTAGAGGTCCTCTTCGGCTCCGGCCGCCAGTTTGCGCAGATACCGGATATGGCTGGCATACCCGAAATCCGCTGCCGTGTTGACGAACGTGTTGATCCCGATCACTCGACCTCCGTCGAGAAACAACGGGCCGCCACTGTTGCCCGGGTTGATCTTGCCGTCGTGCTGGATCCAGACGTGATCGATCGGCGCGTTGATCTGGGCGACGATATGCCCGGGCGAGTTGTCGAGCAGTTCCTGCGTGGTGAGCACCTTGCCGATCACACCCTTGGAGAGTGAGAAATCGTTGTTCAACGGATGGCCGAAGGAAAAGGCGTCTTCGCCCAGCGGCGGTTTGGCCTCGAAACTGATGTCCAGAACCATCATCTGCTGGTAAGGCAGAGCAGCCAGCTTGACGATGGCGATATCCTGCTCGGGGATCCGGGCGATGATGCTCTCCAGCTCATAGCTCGAGCCATCGGCCATGATCGCTTCGGCCTTGTCGTTGATGTGCTCGACGACGTGGCTGTTGGTGGCGATCCAGCCCTTGTCGTTGATCAGAAAGCCCGTTCCCGATTCCATGCGCATTCCGCCGGGGATCGGGGTGGGGATCTCGAACTTCACCAGCGCCGACTTGACTTCCTCCCGGGTCCGGGCGATCTTCGCGTTGCGGGAGCCGGGGGCAAAGCTACTCTGGCCGGAGGTGGGGTTCTCTTTCTCGCCGGGAGTCTTATCTTTGTCCTTCGAGGCACTGCTTTTCGAGTCACTGTCGTCGTTCTTGGCGGACTTCTTCGAGGAGCCGGCCGGGCCGTTGGCCACCATGTAGCCCACACCTCCGGCCAATCCGACCGCGGCGACGCCGAGCAGCACCCAGGCCCACACGGGCATCGACGATCGCCGCCGGGGAGTGTACGTCCCGCCGTCGCTCCGCGCTGGTGGCCCGGGGGTTCCGGGCGCGGCGGACGGCCCGATGGTAATGTCGGGAACGCCCGCCGGTTCGTCTTCCACGGGCAGCGCATCAAGGATCTCGGCGGAGCTAACCGCCGCTTTCTCCCCCGTGGCTTGACCTTGCTCCGAAGGCGCGGGGGGCAGCGGGGCCGCCGTCTGCAGCGACTCGTCGTCCAGCGGCTTTGCCACCAGGGTCTTCCCGGCGGGGGCCTGGAAAATCTCCCCACACTTGGGACACTTCCCACGCTTTCCGGCAAACGTGTCCCGGACGGCAAACGCGTATTGGCACGACGGGCATGTGATGGAAATGGGCATCGCGGTAATCTCCTCCTGGTAGTAGTCTACCCGGCCACCCGGTGCGAGGCTAGCCTTTGCCGGAAAACCCGTACGATGGCCCTCCTCCCAGAGCAAGTGACGAGGCTCAACTTGCATCGTACCGACGGCGGTGCGACAATGGCCCTTGTCGTCTCGGATCCGATTCCCCCCGCAAGGAGCGTCTCGATATGCGTCTGCCCATGCTTGTCTTGCCCGCCGTCGGGCTGTGTCTGGCCGGTGTTTTGTCGTCGGAGTCCGCCGAACCTCCGGCCAGTCGCTGGGAAGGGGCGATCCGTGCCTTCGAAGAGGCCGACCGACGGCAACCACCGCCCAAGGATGCCGTTCTTTTCGTCGGCAGTTCGAGCATCCGCATGTGGAGCCTGGAGGATTCCTTTCCCGGCACAGCCACGATCAATCGCGGGTTCGGCGGTTCGCAGATCGCCGACTCGACGAAGTTCGCCAATCGAATCGTCCTGCCCCACGCGCCGAAGGTCATCGTCCTTTACGCGGGCGACAACGACGTGGCCGCCGGCAAGACTCCGCCGCAGGTGGCCGACGACTACGAGCGGTTCGTGGCCACGATTCGCCCGGCGCTGCCCAAGGCGCGGATCGTCTTCATCGCCGTCAAACCAAGTATCAGCCGCTGGAAACTGGTCGACAAGATGCGTCAAGCCAACCGGTTGATTCGCACGGTCACCGAGACCGACCCCTTGCAGATCTTCGTCGACATCGACACGCCCATGATCGGCACCGACGGCAAACCGCGGGCCGAACTATTCAAGAGCGACGGCCTCCACCTCAACGCCCAAGGCTACAAGCTTTGGGCCGAATTAGTGGGTCCGCACCTGAAGATACCGTAAGGTCACTTCCCCGGGCGGATGTGCAGGTAGCAGCAGCCGTCGCCGCCGGGCTCGAACGTGTCGGCGGAGAACTCGAACCCGGCCGACTCGAACGTGCCGTTGTCCACCGTCGCGGCAATCGCGCAGATCTTGGCCACTTCGTCCTCGGCCAGACCGGATTCCAGCCACGCTTCCTTCAACGGGCACCGCTTAAACTTGATGTCCAGCCCTTCGGCATCGCAGCGGAGCACCTCGGGCGAGAACATCGCGCCGTTGTCGGGAATGCCGCCGACGAACGCTTCCTTGAGCCCTTCGAAGTCGCCGGGCGCAAACGGGGCGTATTTCTTCCCCTTCTGCCGGCCTCGCTTGTAGATCGCCCGCTTCATGATCTCGGCCGCCCGCGCTTCGCCCAACTCGGCCCGCATCTCGTCGAAAATGAGATAATAGAGGTGGGCCCGATTGGCAAACGAATCGTAGAGCTGCTGACGGAATTTCTCTTCAGACATGCTATTCTCTCCTGGCTTGTGACGGACTCATTGTACCGGCCACGCGTGCCGCGGGCGAGTCCGTGCGACGGGTCAGGACCACCACCTCGCCGGAGTGGAGGAAACGGGGACGCCGCGTGAGCACCTCGAATTGACCGGGAAATCGGGCATGCAGGTCCGCTTCGTGCTCGTCGTTGGTGAACACAAACGCCGGCGCCGAATCGCCGAGGAATTCCTCCAAAGGCTCCGTTTCGTGGAATAGCGGGATGGGACACTCGGCGTAGTAGATCCAACTCTTCCGCAGAAACCTGTAAGCGGCCAACCGCGGAACTTGCTCTGTATCATGGTGCCTGATCGCGGCGATCAGCGGCTTGGCGTTCTGATATCGGTCGACGCGCAACGCGCCGAAGCCGAACATGCCGACCAGGAAAACCACCGACGTGACCGCAAACACGACCATCGTGGGGCGTTGCCGGTCGTGGCGGAGTTGGTACAGGAACACCCCCCCGCCGGCGAGCAGCGTTAATCCGACCAGCCCCAGAAGGTACTCACCGGGCATCAGAATCGCTGTGACGATGGGCACCGCCACGGTAATTCCCACACCCACCACGACCAGGGTCCATCCGGCGTTTCTCATGTGCCCCCGGCCCACACAGGCCGGATCGGCAAGCCACGCCCGAAGGAAGCAGGCCGTCAGCAGGGCAAGCGCCGGATAGGCGGGCAGAACGTAGTGGGGCAGTTTCGTACTGCATATCGACCAGAAGACGAAATACACGCCCAGCCAGCAAAGGAGGAATACGAGCCCCCGATTCCATGGGTGTCGCTGCCGGATGCGACGCACGGCAACCAGGAACGTGGGAGTCATGAATGCCGACCAGGGGAAGAACCCGATCAGGATGGCCGGCACGTAATACCAAAACGGCCCCTGATGGCCGAGGATCGGCTGCAGGAACGGCCGAAGGTTGTACTGGGCGAAGAACTGCTCCAGCCAGAGCCCCTCGGTGCGAATTCCCACCAGTACATACCACGGCGCGGCCACGGCCAGGACCACCAGGGCCAAGGTCAGCGGACGCATCTGCCACAGGCTGCGGAGAAAGTTGGTCGGCGTCAGAGGACACAGACAGGCAATCGCCCGGGCTCGCCATCCGGTAACCGGTTCCGCCGCTTCTTTGCGGGACACGTCGCGCCGATGGTTCATCAACATCAGAAACAGGCCGATCACCGCGGCCGGCAACAGCATCCCCACGGGCCCCTTGGCCAGCACCGCCACGCCCAAGAAGGCGTAAACCGACACAAAGGTGAACCACCTACCAGGCAGGTAATCCCGCGTCTCGATCGGTTTCGCGCGGTTCTCGCCCGGAACCCGATCGGGTGCATCGCAACTGGCTATTCTTCGCTGTCTCCCCAATCCCCCCAGGGCAAAGGCCAACATGGCCATCGTCGTTACGAACGTCAGCGCGGCATCGACGGTCGCCGCGCGGGCGGAAACGGTAAAGATGATCGACGAAGTAACGATCAATCCGGCCCAGAGGCCGACCTGTGGAGAAAAGAGCCGCCGCCCAAGATGATAGGTGGCCAGGGCCGTGGCAATGCCCATCACGGCCGACCAGAATCGCGCACCGAACTCGCTCACTCCAAACATATTGAAGCCGCTGATCATGCCCCAGAACATGAGCGGCGGCTTGTCGAAGAAGATGTCTCCGTTGTAGATCGGCACGACCCAATCGCCCCGCTGGGCCATGGCGTGCGAGCAGGAGGCGTACCACGGTTCGTCCTCATCCCACAGGGCTGCCGCCCCCAGATTCAGAAAGCAGATCAGCGCCGCCACCGCGGCGATCAACACCTGGTGTTTGACTTGCTGTGGCACTTGTCGCACTCCTTGCGCCAAAGGGGATAAGGATCGGTAAAGGGCCGAGGGAGGTCAAGCCGATAAGAAGCCGAAGGAAAGAAAGGGCTAAGTCCGAAAACTGGGGCGCCAGAGTCTACGCCATCTTTGCCTAAACCACCAAGCCCAGTTTCCTTCACGTCCCGGATGACGTCAGAGCCACAGCCTGGGGGGGTATGTGATAGATCGCTCGCATCTCAAGGAACCCGGAGGTTGGCGGCCTTGGCTCTTGCCGCTGGGGCTTCTGGCGGCCGCGGCCGCCGCACTGGCCGTCGACTGTCCGCTTTCCGGTTGGTGTGCCGCGGGGCAATGCCCGGGCTTCTTTCGCCGGCTGTTCAGCGTGTTCGAGCCCTTCGGCAACGGGCTGGGCGTGTTGGTCATTGCCGGGGTGATCTATCAATTGGCCCCGCATTGTCGCTGGGCCATACCTCGCTTGTTGGCGATGTCGCTGGGTGCGGGGTTGGCCGCCAACGTGGTGAAAATGACGATCACCCGAACCCGGCCGCACCACTTTGCCTTCGAGGGAGACGTCTGGACCACGTTTGGCCAATGGCTCCCGCTCACCGGTGCCGGCAGCGGCGGCCAGAGCATGCCCTCAGCCCACATGGCCACCGCCGTGGGCTTGGCCGTCGGTCTGGCATGGCTCTTCCCCAGGGGCCGGTGGCTCTTCGCCGCGATGGCCGTGCTGGTCGGCTGCCAGCGGATCCAGGGCGGCGCCCATTACCCGAGCGATGTTCTCTGTGGCGCGGCGCTGGGATACGCGGTTTCCCGGCTCAGCTTCAGTTCCGCGCACGTCAAGGCATGGTGCGAGCGGCTGGAAAAGCGGTGGCGACCGGCGCCGACCCTGGCGTCATTCCCGTCGAGCGAACTGCCGGCGCGTCGCAGCGCGTAACGTGGTGGTAGCCGTGGCGTGCGATGGGCCCTTTGAAAAAAGGCGACACTGACGGAAACGTGTGCCACTGCTTGCTTGCAAGCAGTGCGTGTCTGTCGGTTTTACACTCAACTCCGCGACACTGCTTGCAAGCAAGCAGTGGCACACCAGCCGCGTCTACTTCTCGTCGAGCAGTTCGACGGCCGCGAACTTCTTCCCTTCGAGCATCGCCAGACTGGCGCCGCCGCCGGTGCTGACGTGGCTGACTTTCTCGGCATAGCCGAACTGGGCAATGGCCGCGGCACTGTCACCGCCGCCGATGATGCTGGTCAGTTTACCCTCGGCAATCGCCTGGGCGACGGTCTTCGTGCCGGCGTCGAACGGCGGCATCTCGAAGACGCCCATCGGACCGTTCCAAACGACCGTCTTGGCGTCCTGAATGATCTCGGCGTACAGCTTGGCCGTCTTCGGGCCGACGTCGAGCCCTTCCCATCCGTCGGGAATTTCGCCGGCGTCGACGGTCTGCTTCTTGCAGTCGCCGCTGAACGCGTCGCCACAATGGGTATCGATGGGCAGAACCAGCTTGTCCCCGCCTTCGGCGAGCAATTCCTTGGCCAGATCGACCTTCTCCGGCTCGACCAGACTGTCGCCCGCCTTGCCGCCTTGGGCCAGCGAAAACGTATAGGCCATCGCTCCGCCGATGAGCACCTTGTCGCAGATCGTCAACAGGTTGCGAATGACGGGAATCTTGTCGGAGACCTTGGCCCCGCCGAGAATGGCGACGAAAGGACGCTCCGGCTGGGCAATCGTCTCGGTCAGATACTTGATCTCCTTGGCCACGAGGAAGCCGACGACTTTGGGCTTGCCTTTCATCGCCTGGGGAACGGCGACCATCGAGGCGTGGGCGCGGTGGCAGGTACCGAAAGCGTCGTTGCAGTAAACGTCGGCCATGGCGGCCAGCGCGGCGGCAAATTCAGCGTCGCCTTTCTTCTCCCGTTTGTCAAAGCGAAGGTTCTCCAGCACCAGCACCTGGCCGTCGGTCAGTGCCTTGGCCTTGGTCGTGGCGTCTTCGCCGATCGTGTCGACGGCAAAGGCGACGTCTTTTCCCGGGAGCAACTCGCCGAGCCTCACAGCCGCCGGGCGAAGGCTGAATTTCTCGTCGCCCGGCTCGCCCTTGGGCCGGCCCAAATGGCTCATCAGGATCAGTCTTCCACCGCGATCCACGACCGATTCGATCGAAGGCAGTGCCATGCGGATCCGCCGGTCATCGGTGATGTTCCGCTCGTCGTCCAGCGGCACGTTGAAATCGACCCGCATCAATACGATCTTGCCTGCTACGTCCACGTCCGCGATGGTTTGCTTCGCCATGACCTTCCTTACTCGTTTAACGCCCAGCCGAAGGCGCCGGCATTTCTTGGTAGTGGTGGAACGCCACGTGAGCCGGCGCCTTCGGCTGGGCGTTAAACGAATCTTGCTCCGGCTCCCATGTGGAACATGGGAAGGAGGGTTTCTGCTGGGCAAGACCCGCAACCATCGAGTTTACCATGTCAATCCGCTCCAAAACAGGGGGGGTGAGTATTGACAGATTGGTGGGGGCCAAGCGATAATCGCGGCAATTGTACACCCCTTGCCGTCCCGGTGCGGGACATCCCCCTGGAAGTTCGGAGATCGACGCGATGAAGACCACGGAACGAATGTCGAGGCGATGGATTCTCTTATGCGCCGCCATCGCGGCGGTGGCCGTCTGGGGCGTGTTGCCGCAAGCCTTCGCACAAGACAAGACCGTAACCGCCACCGAGTTGGTCCCCGCCGAAGAACCTGAGGCCCCCTGCGAACCGGACGCCACCGAAGAGGCGACTCCCGGCGAAGCGGCGGCCGACGGGCCCAGTTGGGAACCGGCCTTGAAGGAGGTGGCGGTCATCGACGTCGGCGAGGACTTGGCGAAATCCTCGACCACCAGCTTCTGCATCGGACGCGGGGGCACGATCCTGGCGGCCTGCGGTGGCAAGCGGACCGAGCGCGTACGCAATGAAGAGACCAACGAATACGAGATCAAGGTCACCAAGGGCGCCAACGAGATCCGCGTCTTCTCGCCCGATGGCAAGCGCGTGGCGACCTATCCGCTGGACTTTGCCCCACAGGCAATCAACACCGGCCCCGACGGCATGATCTACGTCGGCGGCGGCGGGCACGTGGCCAAGCTGTCTTCCAGGGGAGAAGTGGTGGCCACGGCCGATTCGCCGGGTGTCGAGGCGCTGATGCCCGATCCGGAGACGCTCTTGGCCGGCGGTTCCGATTCGGCCCAAGCCAAAGTCGTGATGCTCCGCCGGCGGATCGAGAGCATGGAGACGTATCTCAAGGAAGGATTGGCCCAGCGAGAGGCCGCGATGGAGAAAGCGATTGCCGAAGCCAAGGAGAAGGGCAATACCGAGCAGGCCGAAGAGATGGCCAAAATGCAAGCCCAGATGAAGGAGTCGATGCTGGCGACCGTCAAACGTTATCAAGAACAACTGACCGAGGCCGAGGCCGAGGCCAAGGCCGAAGCCGAGCGACAAGCCGCGATGACGCCCGAGGATCGCGAAGCGGCGTTGAAGGAAGCCACGGAGAAAGCCCGAGAAGCGGCCCGCGCTCGGGCCACCGTTACCGGCATCGCGGCAAGCGGCCAGGACGTCTTCGTTACCTGCCGCGGTCGCTCCGGCTACGCGGTCTATCGGACCGATTTGGATTTCGCCGAACCGGTCAAGATCATCGATCGGCTCAGCGGTTGCTGCGGCCAGATGGACGTGCAAACGCTGGGCGACGAGGTGTACGTTCCCGAAAACGGCCGGCATCGCGTCTCGCGGTACAAACGCGACGGCGAAATGATCGCTTCGTTCGGCAGCCACGACCGCAAACGGGCCGACGGCTTTGGCGGGTGCTGCGAGCCGAAGAACCTCTGTTTCGACGCCCAGGGGAATATCCTGGCCGCCGAGTCGGGAACCCCCGTGCTGATCAAGCGGTTCTCGCCGGCGGGTGAGTTCATCGAGGTCGTCGCTCGGCCGGTCTTTACCACCGGCTGTGTGCGCGTCACCATCGGCATGGACCACGCCTCGGGCCGGGTCTACATGCTCGAGGGCCGGGAGAACAAGATCCACGCCTTCGGCGACCCGCGAGAAGTGCCCACCCACCAGCAGGTCGCCATCCTCTCGGCCACCGGCGAGGAAAGCAGCGGGCGGATCGCCACACTCTGCACGGCGGCCAACGGCAACCTGCTGGTCGCCTGCAACGGCGCGTCCGGCGGCGAAATCCGCGTGATCAACCCCGAGGGTGAAATCGTCGACACGTGGAAGCTCGACTTCGCTCCGCAGGCGATCAATACGTCCGCCGACGGCACCGTCTTCGTCGGCGGCGGCGGCCAGATCGCCAAGCTCGACGCCCAGGGCAAGGTGCTGACCACGGCCGATTCGCCGGCGGTCGAGGCGCTGATGCCCAACCCGGAGGATTTCCTCAGCGGCGGCCCCGAGTCGGCCCAAGCCAAAGCCAAGATGCTGGCCCAGCGGGTCGCGTCGATGGAGAAATCCCTCGGCGAAGACCGTCTCGCACAGCAACAGGCCATGTACGACAGGCTGATCGCCCAATACAAGGAGAAGGGCGACACCCAGCGGGTCGAGGCCTATACCCAAATGAAGGCACAGATAAAGGACAGGATGCTCGCCTCGGTCAATCGGTATCGCGAGCAACTGGCCGAAGCCGAGGCAGCAGCCAAGGAAGAGGCCAAGCAGCAAGAGTCGATGACACCCGAACAGCGTGAAGCGGCGATGAAAGAGGCCGTTGAAAAGGCGAGGGAAGTGGCACGCCAGCGGGCCACCGTCACCGGGATCGCCACCGGCGGCAAGGATGTGTTCATCTCCTGTCGCGGTCGCTCGGGCTACACCGTCTACCGCACCGACCCGTCGTTGGGCAATTCGGTGAAGATCGTCGATCGGCTCAGCGGTTGCTGCGGCCAGATGGACATTCAAGCCCACCAGGGCGATCTCTGGGTGGCCGCAAACACCCGGGGTCAGGTCATACGCTACGACCGCAGCGGTAAGCAGCTTGCCAGTTGGGGAAAGCTGGACCGCAAGAGCGTCGAGGGATTCGGAAGTTGCTGCAACCCGATGAACATCCGCTTTGGCGGCGACGGCATGGTCTACACCTCCGAAGCCTCGCTGGGACGCATCAAGCGGTTCACGCTCGACGGTGAGTTCCTCGGCGTGGTCGGCACGGCCGAGATCGTACCGGGCTGCAAGCACGCTCCCATCGGCATCAGCCCCGACGGCGACCGTGTCTACCTGCTCGACATTACCCGATCGCACATCGTCACCCTGGCCAAGGACGCCCCCGAGGCGGAGAACGTGGCGTCGCAAGCGTCCACTGATCGCGTGGAAGAATGATCGACGCCCGGTGTGTCATCGGGATCTAGTCCGACAGCGCTACGTTTAGCCGCCCGGGAAGTCGCGCCCGGCGGGGTGCCAGCGGCATCTTGTCCCGTAATGCGCGCTTTGCAGTGGCTCACAACTCCCGGCCACAAGTGCCGGATCTCACCGCAACACTGCCGGCCGTATCTCCTTTGGTAATCATGGTTTCCGCGTGGCACGGCACGCCCAGCCATGCGTGGCCGCAACCCGACCGGCCGGTATGCGCTGAGGCATGTCCGCCGCCACGCCATCTCCACACCCCCCTCTTTCCTGCTCACCCTATACTTCCCTTCCTTGCCCTATTGACAACGACAGGAAAGATGTTAGGGTTACGCAATTAGCGAAGCTTGTGCAGGATGTTCGGGCAACGGACTGCGAGGACGAGTGCGAGGTTTGGGGGGTATATACTGCTTGACGGTGGCGCCGTCACCGTGGGCAGGGGCGTTGCGGAATCGAGACACCCGCGATGCCGGGGCGATGCCTTCGGTCAACACAAGGATGCCTGAAGTGGCGGCCCCCCTCTCACTGCAAATCGCGCAAGTTGTTGGCGGCGGAGCAGTTATGTCGTTGGCTTGAATGCCGACCCACCCGTTGGCATCCAACGTGCAGTTTCCCAACGTGCATCAGTCCTCTTGGAATTGAGCCCCCGTCGTTCCTTGCAGTTCGAGGATTGCACCTTGCCCAAAGCGACCAGCAATACGAGCGCCCGAAAACCCGAGCGCCGAAAATCAGATAAACGCGGTTCGAACGGCCGGACGTGTGCCTCTCGGGCATCGTCCTCCAGCGGACGGTCCGCCGAGGATCCGGACTTCGACTTGGACCGGCCGAGTCTGCCCGGCAACGGGCAGGAGACGCTCGACGTGGACGAGAGCGAGGAAGTCGAGACGACCGGTCAGGACGACTGCATCGACGATCCGATCCGCATCTATCTCATGCAGATGGGAGAAATCCCGCTTCTGTCCCGGCCGGAAGAATTGCGCGCTGCGCGAAAAATTGAGCACACGCGGACGCTCTTTCGCCGCACCGCGCTATGCACCGATTTCGTCCTCCAGGGCGCGGTGAGTCTGCTGGAGAAAGTCCGCGACGGACAGTTGCGGCTGGACCGCACGATCGAGGTCTCGGTGACCAACACCAAGGCGAAGCGCCGGGTTATGACCCTGTTGATACCCAACTTGCGAACGCTCAACCACCTGCTAAGCCGCAATCGGGTCGACTTCCACGTGGCGATCAATCGGCGACGGCGGATGAGCGAGCGTCGGGCGGCCTGGAAACGTCTCGTGTCGCGCCGCGTCAAGGCGGTCCACCTGATCGAAGAACTGGGGCTGCGCACCCAACGACTGCTGCCTCTGTTGGACAAGTTGCGGCAGATCGGATCCCAAATGAAGTCTCTCGGCCAGCAATTGGAGGCGTTGCGGAGCGTCGGCGCTGGGGCCGACGAACTGGCTCCGATCCGCAAGGAACTGCGCTATCTCATGGGTGTCACCTATGAGAGCCGTTCCACGTTGCGACTCCGGATCCGCCGGGTCGAGCGCCTGCGACGGAGATACGACGCCGCGAAACGGGGCCTCTCCGCCGGAAACCTCCGACTGGTCGTATCGATCGCCAAACGCTATCGCAACCGGGGCTTGAGTTTCCTGGACTTGATCCAAGAGGGAAACACGGGCCTGATGCGGGCGGTCGACAAGTTCGAACACCAGCGGGGCTACAAGTTCTCCACCTATGCGACCTGGTGGATTCGCCAGGCGATTACCCGAGCCATCGCCGATCAGAGCCGGACGATTCGCGTCCCGGTTCACATGATCGAGTCGATGGGCAAGGTCCGCGCGGTGCGACAATCACTGACGCAAACCGTGGGCAACGAACCGACCATCGAAGAGACCGCCGAAGCGGCCGGGCTCTCGGTCGACGAGACCCGGTGCGTGATCAAGATGAGCCGTCAGCCGCTCTCCCTCGACCAGCCCGTGGGCGACCACGAAGACAGCTACTTCGGCGAGTTTCTCGAAGACTACCGCGAGGAGGATCCGCTTTACGAGATGAACCAGGATCTACTCAAGGAGCGAATCGCCGACGTCCTCGAAGCGTTGAACTATCGCGAGCGGGAGATCATCCGCCTGCGGTACGGCCTGGCCGACGGTTACGCGTACACGCTGGAAGAAGTGGGCAAGATCTTCTCCGTGACCCGCGAGCGCGTCCGTCAGATCGAAGCCAAGGCGGTGCGCAAGTTACAGCATCCGGTCCGTTCCCGCAAGCTTTGCGGTTTTCTCGACGAACGCATGGCCACCGCGGCCGCCGCCGCGGCCACAGCCGCCGCAGCCGCAGCGGTCGCCGCCAGCAGCAACGGCGCGTCGCTGGAGAGCACGCAATAGGCGGGCATTTCTTCACGACGGCCATCCATGGGCGTTTCCCGCCGCAGGCGGTATGAGGCCCGTCGTTCACGGCGGGTCACGCGGGCCAGTTCTCCCCCGTCGCCCCCAGTTCCGTGGTCAGTCGATTCCTTGGGATCGTCATCCGGATGTATTACCGGGACCACGCCCCCCCGCACTTTCACGCAGAGTATAGTAATCCCATGTTTCTTCATGTTGTCGAGGTAAAGCACGGGGAAGGGCATCGTGTCCATGTGCGATTCAGCGACGGAACAGCGGGCGAAATTGATCTGTCGGAATCGCTCACTGGGCCGATATTCGAACCGTTGCGCGATATCGAGTATTTCCGCCGGTTCTCCATCGAAGGCCACACGTTGGCTTGGTCCAACGGCGCCGATTTCGCCCCCGAGTACTTGCAGGAATTGGCGAGGTCGCAGACACCGGCTTAAACGAACGCTCCACTTGACGTGGCCAGCCGAAACGTAGGATACTGGTGTCCGAGGCCGGTCCGGTCGGCCACGCATGCGAGCTTGGCGTTGTTACCCGTAGTCAGGCGTATGGGTGATTCAATGAGTTTCATCATGGTCGACGTTGAAGCCGACGGGCCGATACCGGGCGACTACTCGATGATCTGCTTGGGCGCCGTCGTTGTCGAACCGTCGCTGGAGAAGACCTTTTACGGCAAACTCAAACCGATCTCGGACAAATGGATCCCGGAGGCGCTCGCCGTCAGTGGGTTCAGCCGCGAGGAGACGCTTCGGTTTGACGATCCCACGACCGTCATGGATCAGTTTGCGTCTTGGATCGCGGCCAACAGCAGTGGCCGCCCCTTCTTTATCGCCGATAACAACGGCTTCGATTCGATGAACTGTGGCCAACTGGTACTTTCACCATTTCACGGGCAATAGTCCATTTGGCCACAGTTCATCGAATCTCGGATCGCTTTACAAAGGGCTCGTGAAGGACACCTTCACCAACTTCAAACACTTGCGAAGAACCAAGCATACGCACCATCCCGTGGACGATGCCCGCGGTAATGCCGAAGCTCTGCTACAAATGAAAGAAGACGGCTTGAAGATCAGCCTGAAATGAAACGGAACGCGGGTGGCCCCGATGGTTTTCCACGCGGGCAGGTGTTTCCGGAGAATCGTCGGGGTTGCCCTGCAACGGGAGGATTGTGGCCAGTACTTCATGACAGGTGAGAGTGCCCCTTGTAGGGTGTTTGCCAAAAGGAAGCCCGGCGGCAGCTCTGGTGAGCCGGGAACGCCCCACCAGCGGTATCCGAGAACAGGTAGCCTCACGTGCCCGAACCAACAAATTGCGGAAAGTGCGACGTGAGGATTCAGCCGCCTACGGCAGCCAGGACGGGTGGGAGGTGCATGCCATGCTACAAGCGCCGGCCCGCCATGGTCCTTCGGGAGACTGCTGAGGTCATCGGGTTTCTGGTCTGTGTGCTCTGGGATTTGACCGGGGGTTTGCTCTGGGATTTGACTGGGGGCCTCGTCCTGGCGGCGATACCAAAGTACTGTCCCGTTCATCGGTTGCGGCTTCGCAAAGACGGCCGTGAATTCTCCTTAGGTGACGATCCCCCAGAGGACGCTGAGTTTTCCAGTAACGAATTGTGGGGGGATGCGAACTATCGGGAGGCGAGTACGCTCTTTCCCTACTGCGATACGCACATCGTTTCCCACCAGTACAATCAGGGGTACAAGTACCGACCTCATTTGCATTATTGCCACCAATGCATTCAGGCCAAGAGAGATTGGATGTGCAACTCAGGAGTGGGCCCGGCTGATCGAGAGGGTTTCGAGGAATCTCTTCAGCGGTCCTCCCTCGCTGTTGCCCGGGCGATGCGGCGCCTAGAGTCTCTGCAACACCCGTCCAAGAAAGATGAATAGCAGGTGAATTACCGTGGGGAGCACTGCGGGGCAAGCCACAGTGAAATCCGGCGAAATGGCTACCCCGATGGATTTGATTCCTCCGTCGCTCGCCAATCGACCAGATGAAGCTCGACGTTGCGGCGGCCGGCGAAAGTGTTGATGACCGGGCGGTAGGCGACGTCGAGCGGGCCGTCCAGCGAGGCGAGTTCTTCGGCCCAATCGCCGCCACCGAAGGCTACGGCGCGAAGTTTTACGCCGTGTTGGTTTAGCTGCAGGGAAAGATGACGCCCGTCGGCGCCGATCTTCTTCGGCGCGGCGGCGAGCCGAACGTCCGTGGTGCAGAGGAGCGGTCGGGGGTTGGCGTGTCCGAAGGGCGCCATTTGCTCGATCTGCTCGATCGTCTGTAAAGTGCATGCCGAAAGCGGGGTCTCGGCGTCGATCGATAGCTCGGCTTCGAGTTGTTCGGCGGAGATTTCTTCCGCGGCGTATTGGCAGAACGCCTCGCGAAATCCGCCCAACGCGGTTTCGTTGATTTGCAGCCCGGCGGCCGCCGCGTGTCCGCCGAAGCCGACGAGTGAGTCGGACGCCGATTCCAGGCCGGCGTAGAGATTGAAGCCGGGGATGCTTCGCGCCGAGCCGACGCCCGGTTTGACACCCATCTTGTCCAGCGAAATGAGCACGACCGGGCAATGGTATTTCTCGGCCAGTCGGGCGGCGACGATGCCGATGACGCCCACGTGCCACCGCTGGTCGGCAAGCACCAAGGCGGCATCGCTGCCCGGTTGAAACTTCTCCTTGGCCTGTTTGTGCGCCGCCCGATAGACGCTTCGTTCGAGCGTCTTTCGCTGCTGATTCAGTTCGTCGAGGTATTGGGCCAGTTCCTCGGCCCGATCCTCGCGGTCGGTGGTCAACAGTTCGACGGCCAGTCGAGCCTGCCCGAGACGCCCCGCGGCGTTGAGCCGTGGAGCAATCGAAAAGCCGATGTCCTCGGCCTCCAGCCCGACCCTCGCATCGCGCTGGGCCATGCGGAGCTTGTCCGACAGCCCGGCTACGCGCATCAGCCGATCCAATCCCACCGAGGGTCGCTTGGCCAGCGATTCCAGCGCCGCGCGGACCAACACGCGATTCTCGTCGATCAGCGGCACGACGTCGGCCACGGTACCCATGCCCGCCAAACCGACCGCCTGCATGAGGAAATCACGCATCCGGGGAGCCACCCGTTGCGCTCCGGCAGCCTGTTGCCCCAGCGCCCAGGCCAGCTTCAGCGCCACGCCCGACCCGCTCAAACCGGCAAACGGGTATCCGCCGCCGGGCAGATCCGGATGGACAATCGCCACCGCCTCGGGAAGATGCTCGCCCGGGCGGTGATGATCGGTGACGATCAATTCGACACCCAGCTCCCGGGCGGTGACTGCTTCGGAGACGCTGGCAATCCCGCAATCGACCGTGACGATCATCCGCGTGCCGGCCTCAGCCAGCGTGCGAATGGCCTCGTGATTCAGTCCGTATCCTTCGTCCAGCCGGCTGGGCACATAGTAGCCGACGTCGGCGCCCAACAGATTCAGACACTTCCAGAGCACGGCGATGCCGGTCATGCCGTCGACGTCGTAGTCGCCGTAGATGACGATTCGATGTCCGGCGGCCACGGCACGATGAATGCGCTCCGCAGCGCAGGTCGCCCCGGGCAACTGGCACGGATCACGCAGCGCGGAGAGCTTGGGGGCGAGGAACCGCCGCGCGTCGTCGGGATCGGCCAGTCCTCGGCAGAGGAGCAACTGGGCAACCACGGCCGGCACACCCGCCGCCCGTTGCAGCGCGGCAATGCGGTCCGGATCGTGGGGATGGATGCGCCAGTGTTTGGCCATGGCCGGCCGGGGGTCCGCGGGAGGGAGGCTACTTCTTCTTCTCGACGTGCAGCGTGCGCTTGCGCAGACGGGGCGAGTACTTCTGCAACTTGAGTTTCTCTCCTCCGGCCCTGCGCCGCGCCGTGTAGTTGTAGTCGCCCGTTTCCTGGCAGACCAGAAACACGGTATCGGCCTTCTTCTTACTTTTTGCCATGAACAATCTCCGCGGAATGCACCTGTCTCGACCGTCAAACCCACCAGTTTAACCGATTGGCCACAATTTCCAACCGCTATTGATCCCGGAAAGCGAGATCTTCGGCCAAGTGAGAAATCCAATACGACATTTTCTCTGTCCGGTGAAATAATCGGCCACCTTGGCTCCGAAAGATAGTATGGCGGTAGGGAAATCAGAGGAACCCGTCGGAAGGGTTAAGCGGCAGCGGATGGCTCTAACCTATTGTGAAACCTTAGGTTAGGATGATTACTTTGGGTTTCGACCGGGTAAATCCGACGTCGGATTCCAATGTAACCGGCCGGAGTTTATTGCTTTGGACGGGGGATCCGGGTAATCTAAGAGGTTGCGGCGGCCCAGCCACGCGTTTGGGTTGCGTGGTGGACGGGCCTCGTTCCTGCCTTTGCACTTTGGCCCCCTCCACATTGGGGGGTTTGATCGAGAGAAACGACCGAGCCAACGGCATGGCTTCGGTGAGTGCCATACGTTTTTTCCCGAGTACATTCTGGAGCGAATAGTCATGGCGACACAGCCAGGAAGTGGAAACGATCCGGCCCCAGCGGCCAGTCAGTCCCAACCCGCTGCCACATCGACGGCCGGCAGTGGCGGGGGAGTGGAACATTGGGAAGAAGAGGGCGGCTCGGACTTCATGAACAGTCTGATCCGCTCCACCCCCAGTTGGCTTGTCAGTGCCGTGGTCCACATGGTGGTTCTTTTGGGCTTGGCCCTGATTGCGGTGGACGAGGGCAAGACCAAGGAGCCGCCGAAGATCGTCAGCGAAAAGGTCGAAGAGGAAGAGATCGAGAAGATCGAAGAGGATTTCGAGGAACCCGACCTGACGAATATCAGAATCGACGACGTCGTCGCTCCCCAACCGCTGGCGCTGAACGAAGAGAACGAGGAACTGGAAGACATCTCCCCGTTTGACGACGAAGATGAAGCGATCATCCACGTTGAGTTGGATCCGTTGGGCGAGGACCGTGCCGCGCGTAGCGACCTGCTGGCCACCGTCGGATCGTGGAAGGGCACGGGCCTTTCCGGCCGAGGCAAAGGGCGCGGGTCTCTGGTCGGCCAGTACGGCGGCAACGAAGCGAGCGAGGCGGCCGTCGCCCGGGCGCTGAAATGGCTGGCCGAGCACCAGATGCCCGACGGCGGCTGGAGCTTCAACCATCACCAGCACCCCAACTGTGCGGGCAAGTGCCGCAATCCGGGTACCTTGGGCAACGACGGCCGCATTGCCGCCACCGCCCTTGGCTTGCTACCTTTCCTCGGCGCCGGCCAAACGCACAAAGAAGGCCAGTACAAAACAACCGTCCACAACGGACTGAAGTTTCTCGTCTACCGGATGAAGCGAACGCCGCAGGGCGGCAGCCTGCACGAGAAGGGTGGCTCGATGTATTCGCACGGGCTGGCTTCGATTGCCTTGTGCGAAGCCTACGCCATGACCCGCGACAAAGGGCTCCAGGAAGCGGCCCAGATGGCGCTGAACTTCATCTGCTACGCCCAGGACCCGGTCGGCGGCGGCTGGCGATACAACCCCCGAAGCGCGGGCGATACGTCGGTCGTCGGCTGGCAAATCATGGCCCTGAAAAGTGGCCACATGGCCTATCTCAAGGTGCTCCCCAACGTGGTCGGTAAGGCGTACGCCTATCTCGATAGCGTCCAGGCCAACAGCGGGGCCAACTACGGCTACAAAGACCCCGGTAGCGGCCAGGCGACCACGGCCATCGGCCTGCTCTGCCGGATGTACTTGGGATGGAAACGCGACGACCCGCGGCTGGCCCGTGGGGCGAAGTGGCTCAGCACGCAAGGGCCCTCCAAGGGCAACATGTACTACAACTACTATG
>CAYUIQ010000109.1:0-27445 GCA_964444795.1 uncultured Planctomycetaceae bacterium | reverse complement strand
GTATGGTCGGGGCATCTTGAGTAGTCATCAAACCACTTCCCCACCGGCACGGGGCCGGTGGGGAAGAAGGTCTGTCGTCGCAATATATCGCGTTCAGTACTACGACATGCTCGCCGTCTCGCCGCCCCGCGAGGTGCTCAGCGAGCGCCACATGTCCAAGGCGATGTTGTCGGTGATGAAGCTGACCGAGCCGTCGCATACGGCGCATTGCACGCCGCCGGAATGCCGGCTTCGGGCCGCGTTGGTCATCGGCTGCTGCGCGGTGTGCGGTCCCGTGCAGGGTGGATTGGTGGGAATAACTCCCTGGGAGTCGCACCAGACGGTTTCTTGATACACGTCGGGCTGCTCGGCATTGGGCGGCAAGTAGGTCTCGAAGGTCGCCGCGTTACCCCACCAGATGAACCCCCGCAGGTCGATACTGCCGCCCGACGTGGGCGTTTGCCCTTGGACCGCCTCGGAGAGCATCAGCGTGTTGCTCAGACCGTCACGAATGGCGTCGAAGTCGACCCACTTCGGTTCGATGTCGGGCCAGCCGCGGTTGGGATAGGAACCGCTGCGGGTGAAAGGGGCACCGCCGTACTCAACGCCGTTGTAATTCTCCACCGCGCCGTAAAACTGCGGCGAAACGAATCCCGTATTGCCGGCGTTGACCACGTAGTTGTGCTTCGTCCAACCGTTGGAGCGGCTTTGCGGCGAGTCGCTGGGGCAAGTGTAGGTGGCGAACCGGTTCATCATGAACTGGCTGTTGGAGCCCGTGTAATAGAGTTCGCTGTAGCTGACCTGATCGTGGGCCGCCTGCTGTTCCAGATGGGGTAGAATCCGCGCCGCCCAGGTGACCGAGGTCCCCCAACTGATCGTGCCCGGCGGCAACATCGTGTTGGCTTCGTGATAGGCGTGCATCGCCAGGGCGATCTGCTTGAGATTGTTGGCACACTGCATTCGCCGCGCCGCCGCGCGGACCGACTGCACGGCGGGCAGCAACAGCCCGATGAGAATGCCGATAATGGCTATCACCACCAAGAGTTCGACCAGCGTGAAAGCTCGCTGTCGCGTTCGTGGCATGGCCCGCTCCTTCGGAAAGCGCCTTCGTCCGTCGAACCGGTCATTTCCGCCGGCGGCGAGTCCACGCCATCAGCCCGAGTCCGCCCAGCACAAACAACGCGATCGTCGACGGCTCGGGGACGCTGGCAGCATAAGTGAAGTCCTCCGGCGACAGGGCCCCCAGGGTGATTCGCGGCTCGTAGACCAGGCCATTCGTGGGGTCCCAGCCGAGATTGTATTGGTGATTACCCACCGATACGGCGCGATCCAGGAACCAGGGAAACGTATGTCCCGCCGAGTGGATCGGCTCGCCATCGACGTAAGAGGTGATGGTGTCGTAGCTCAGTGCGCCCGGGTCCGTCGTTTCCATGACCACCGCCAAATGGGTCCAGGACGACGTGTCTTGGGGCGTTGTCCAGCTAAGGTCCGCCAGATCGTCGCCGGGGAAGAAGCCAATCTGACCGTTCGGGGCCACGCCCAGGACGTACATCGCCCCCATGCCCAGCCCAACCCCCGGGAATTGCGACGACGCAGCCGACAGGTCCTTAACCCAAACCTCCATTGTAAGACCGCCCGCATTGAAGACATCCGTAGCCGTCACAATGCCCTGCCCGCTGCCCACGCCCAGCGAGCTCGCGGTGGAAATCGCGGCGCCGGTCACATCGAGCGAGCCGATTCCCGTGGCGTTCTGGACGTTTGCGGTGGGAATATCGGCCGAATACGTGCCGCCGGGAGCTTGAATCGTGACGCTGTTGTGTATCCCCGGCATGGCGTCATTGATCACGCTGCCTCCGTTGCCGTCCACCGTGCCCGACGTGTAGTCGAACCCGTACTGCAATATCGTGGGCGAAGGCACGATGCCCGCGATCGTGAAGTCTTCCGGCGACAAGGCCCCCAGGCTGACTCGCGGCTCGTAGACGAGGCCGTCCATGGGGCCCCAACCGAGGTTGTATTGGTGATTACCCACCGACGTCGCGCGACTCAAGAACCAGGGAAACGCATGGGCCGCCGAGTGGATCGGAAAACCATCGACGTAAGCGGTGATGGCGTCATAGCTCATGGCGCCCGGGTCCGTGGTTTCCATGACCACGGCCAGATGGGTCCAGGACGACGTGTCTTTGGGTGTCGTCCAGCTCAGGTCATTTGAATTGTCTCCGTGGAAAAAGCCAACCTGGCCGTTTGCGGCCACGCCAAGGACGTACATCCCACCCATGTTCAAGGCAAGCCCCGGGACTCCCGTGGTAGCCGAAATGTCCTTGACCCAAGCCTCCATCGTGAGACCGCCCGCATTGAAAACATCCGTAGCCGTTACAATGCCTTGCCCGCTGCCCTGGTTAAGCGAATTGGCGGTGGAAATCGCGGTGCCGGTCACGTCCAACGAGCCGATCCCTGTGGCGTTCTGGACGTTTCCGGTGGGGATATCGGCCGAATAGGTGCCGCCGGGAGCTTGAATCGTGACGCTGTCGTATGTACCCGGATTGGCGTCGTTGATTACGCTGCCTCCGTTGCCGTCGACCGTACCCGACGTGTGGTCGAACCCGTACTGGAGTTTCGTGGGCGAGGGGGGCGGACCGGCGGTCCCGATCTCGAAACCGTTGAAAATGCCGATGCCCTCGGGACCGTTACCGACGAGGAAGCGAATACGCTGATCGTTCGTTGAATTGTCCGGCGCCACGTTATCGAAGCGAACGTAGTTGACCCCTTCGGCGAAAGTCGACGTCTGGTCGCCGGTGGTGGTCTTGGCCGGCAGATTGGGTTCGGCCGGATCGAAACTCCCGCCGCGGCCGCCGAGGAAATTTTGCGCACCGTAGACGACCAAGTCGTACGTCTTGCTCATGTCCAGACCGGTCAACACCACACCGAACGCACTGCCGCCGCCGTTGTGTTTGTAGTCGTCGAACAGATTGATCGGCGCGTCGATGCCTCCCGCCGAATTGCCGCCGTAGGTCATGGTGATTGTCTGACCGTCGAGTTGGAAGGTGTTTCCGGTTGACGGCTTCAGCTCCCAAGTTCGCGAGGTTGTGTCCAGCACCCCCGGCCCCGTGTAGGCGGCGCCCGATGCATCGACGCCGACGATGCCGGCCGACGCCATGCCAACCGCTGTGCTGATCCCGATCACGCCCGCGACGAACAGGAATGCTGACCTCATGGTAGTCTCCTTCGCTTTGTGTGCCGCGATGTTGTGTGCCCCGCCGCGTGTCGCTAGAATCGAAACGGTGAACCCCCACCATTGTAGAGATTTTGATGGCTCAACAATCGCTATCATACTAAGCTTTGATTAACAGTGCGTCGCATTTTCATTCATAAATGTCGCAATAACTGTCGCTTTCCGCCCTGCTAACTTCGCAATAATTGCCATGCCCGACGATCAGACCGTGCCGCCGCTGGACGGGGCCGTGATTACCGGCGTGAGGCTGGTCGACCAGATCACCCGGCCCGAGAGAAGGGGTTTCCGTTCGGTTTCCCTGCCGGGTCATTTGCTCCATGTGGTGACCGACGGGCGGGTGGAACTACGCGCCAGCGGCGTGCGGGAGGTCTTCGGCCCCGGCGAATCCGTCTGGTATTACGAAAACGAGACCGTAAACGGGCGGATTCTCGATGCCCCGTGGACCTTCTACACGGTCAACTTCACGGCCCCGGCGCTGGCACCGCCGTCACCGGGCGAGCGGGTCAAGCCCGTAGGCCCGTTGCTGATTGAGCGTATGGAGTCACTGCTACAAACCTGGCGCGACGTCACCGCGGCGCCGACGCTCCGCCATTTGCGAATCCACGCCCTGCTGCTGGAAGTCTTGCTGGAAGTTCTCCCCGAACAGGCCCACGCACACCGGGTCGACGAGCCGACGCTGCTCTGGTGGACCATCGAAGAGAAACTACGCGCCGATCTGTCGCAACCGATCGATCTGCGGCTCCTTCAGCGTCTCAGCGGTCGCAGCCAGCGGTCGATCATTCGGGCATGTCACCTGGCCGTGGGTACCTCGCCGATCAAGCGGATCCGCCAACTCCGACTCAGCTACGCCCGTGGTCTGGTGCAGCTCTCCAAGCTTCCGATGACCGACATCGCACTGCAAGTCGGCTACGGCCGGGTCCAGGAGTTCTCGCGCGATTATCACAAACACCTCGGCGTCACTCCGACGGAGGACCGCAAGACTGGGCCAAGTTACCGCCAGCTTGAGTTGCCGGACAATGCCGAGTGATTCGCTGTCTCGGATCGGTCGTGTTATACTCGGCGTTACGCTGTTCGGGCCGATGCTTCAGCGTGTGCTGGAGATCAAACGGCTATCCTCGGTGAAACGGAGCCCCGGGATGATGCTTCTGAAAGTGACGGGGATGCTTACCATCGTTGTCTGCCTGGCAATGGTCGCCGACGACAGGAAGGGGGCGGCGAGGGCGGCGGACTACCGCTCGCCGCTGGCGCTGGTCGTCTCTGGCGATGGCAAGACCCTCTACGTTTCGGACAAGACGGCCGGCTGCGTCGCCGTGCTCGACGCGGCGGCCGGCAAGAAGATTCGTGAGGTGCCGATCGCGGGCGAGCCCAACGGTCTGGCCCTCTCGGCCGATGGCAAGACCCTCTACGTGGCCCAGCGGAAGGCAAACTCGATCGCGCTGGTCGACACGGCCAAGGGGACCGTCACCGGACAGATCCCCGTCGGCACCTGGCCGGTTGCGCTGGCCTTGGCTGAAAAGACAAAGCGGCTCTATTGCGCCAATCGCGGCAACCATACGATCTCGGTCGTCGATCTGGCCACCGGCAGGGAGCTCCGCCAGATCGCCGTGGTCCGCGATCCAGCCAATGTGGCGATTACCCCGGACGAGTCGCGAGTAGTCGTTGCGAATTTCATGCCGCGAGGCGCGGGCACCGATCCTGAGTTGGCCGCCGAAATCAGCATTCTCGATACGGCCGCCATGCAACAGATCGCCCCAGTTAAGTTGCCGCCGGGGGCAACGATGGCCCGAGGCACGTGGATCGGGCCCAAGGGAAAGTGGGCCTATGTGGTTCACATCCTTGGCCGCTTCAATCTTCCGGTCACGCAACTGGAGCAAGGCTGGGTCCATACCTACGCCTTGAGCATCATCGACGTGGCCGCGCGTACGCGGTTGGCGACCGTTCTGCTGGATGATCTGACCAAGGGCGCGGCCGATCCCTGGGACGTCGTCGGCTCGGCCGACGGCAAGACGCTCTGGATCAGCCACCGCGGCGTTCACGAGATCTCGACGCTCGACGTCGGCCGCATCCACGAACTACTGCGGGGTAACATCCCGGCCGAGATCGCCGCAAGGAAAGACGGTAAACGGGACAATATATGGGTCCGCATCAAACACGACAAAAACGAAATCGCCCAATTGACCAACGACCTGACGGCGATCTACATATCCCGAACGCTCCGCCGGGCACCCTCGGGCGGAAAAGGAGCAACCGGCCTGGCGCTTTCACCCGATGGCGAGAAGCTTTACGCGGCCAACTACTATGCCGGTACGGTCGGCGTGCTCAGCGCGACCGAGGGCAAGTTGCTGGGAACGATCGCCGTGGGAGACCAGCCCGAGCCCGACGCCGCCCGACGCGGCGAAATCTACTTCCACGACGCCACGCGCTGCTACCAACGCTGGCACAGTTGTGCCTCCTGCCATCTCGACGGCGGGCGCATCGACGGGCTGCCCTGGGACTTCATGCGGGACGGGATCGACAACGGCAAGGACGTCATCAGCCTGGTCGACATGCCCCACACATCGCCACACAACCGGATGGCCACGCGAGCCAATCCGCGGGTATGCGTGGAGACGGGCATTCTCGGCAGCCATCTGGTCGTGCCCGAGCCGGCCAACATCGACGATCTGCTGGCCTACATTCGGTCGCTTGCCGCCGAGCCCAACCCGAATGCGCCGCGGTTTGCCGCGGCGGCCCGGCGGGGTAAGCGGCTGTTCGAGGGCAAGGCCGACTGCGCGACCTGCCATCCGGGGCCCTACTATACCGACGGGAAGACACACAACGTGGGCATCGCCAGCCCCAACGAGCCGAACGCCCGATACGATACGCCGTCGCTGGTTGAGGCCTACCGCACCGCCCCCTATTATCACGATGGCCGCGCGGTCACCATGAAGCAAGCCCTAATGGAGCACGATCCCGAGCGGCTCCACGGGAAGCTGAAGGATCTTACGCGGGAAGAGATCGAGGATTTGATTGCGTACGTGTTGTCGTTGTGATTGCGGGCTGTAATCTCCAACCTACTGGACGGTTGGTTGAGCCGCAGACACAAAGCTTCCGACTTGCGACTCTAGCCGAAAAGGGTATCCGCATCGCGGGCACCGTGGAGGACCCGCTCGATGCGCAGCGACTCACCCTCGGGGCGATAGTAGATGGCGTAGTTGCCGACGGAAAACACCCGTAGCCGCTCCGCCAACTGATCGCGCGACGCTCCCAGAAGTGGGAAGCGAGCAAGCGTGTTGCACTTCTCCTTCAGTGTCTCCACGAAGCGAACTGCTGCCGCCGGGTTGTCGCGGGCGATGTACTCAAGAATGCCGTCGAGGTCTTCGACGGCCATCGGTGAGAAGAGAGGTTCTCTCATTGGGGGCGTTGCTCGGCCAACTCCTCGGCTTTCTTCTCCAGCCGGCGAAAAACTTCACTTCCCGGGATCGACGGGCCAGAATCGATGCCCATCTGAATGTCGCGCTGGAGTTCGCTACGCCGTTTCAGCAGACGGACAGCCTCGTCGAGCAATTCGGCTCGACTCTTGTAGGCGCCCGACTCCAGTTCGTGCTGAATGAACTGCTCGTTTTCTCCAGATATGTCGTTGACCATGGTTTTTTCCCTGCGGTTGTGCTTCTGTTCCCAAGTGTACCATGCCGGGGGGTATGTCGCAACGGCGCGCCAGCACACTACGATAACCCCGCCGACAACTTGAATGCCGAAGTCTGTCGGCATCAATCATCAATGCCTTCTCCAGAAAGCCTGTTGTTTACCCGTTCGATGACGGTCTCCGCGTCGAGCGGTTTCGACTCGCCGCGTTTCGCCTGTTCGATGGAGGGAGCCAGATGTTGCCTTAAACTCGCTACGTCACGCTGGTAAGCTCGAAAGGCTTCGACGCTCTCTTCAACCGTCATCCCGCTGACGCCGCGGTTCATCTGCTCGCCCAGGAAACGGAACAACGACAACACTTCATTTCCCGGAGCCGTAGCCATCACCTCTTCCTCCTGATTGCGTCCTGCCCCAACGGCCTAACCCGGTCAATCGACGACGGGTGCCCCGGTGCCTCTTTTTTGCGGGAATCGGTCGTTCACTGTGTCGGTCGTCATCATGAAAAGAATGGTCGCCAACCGTATTTCTCTAGGCTACGGCACACGGAGCGTGGGCTGCTGCTTCGGGGGCGTCAATGCCCTTGATCTCGTTCGGCCTGGCGCCTTCCGCGACGCTCGGCTTCCACCACCGGACAGAAATCGCGGGACTCGCAGTAGCTCGACGGATGCTGGCATCGCGGCGTTTCCGCATTGACGGACGTGTTGTCGCGGATGCAGTAAAGGGCATCTTCGCGTTTCTCATCGGGCGGCATCGTTAGGTTGACCCCGTGTCCGCTTGCTGTTTCCACTGCACGCCGAGCATGACGACGTTGATGCCCGAGCCGATGCCCAGCAGGCCGACGCGGTCGCCGTCTTCGAGATGACCGTTCTCGATGCCCAGGGCCGCGGCCGTGGGCAGAGCCGCGGCGCCCGTGTTGCCGAGCACTTCGAGCGTGGCGTAGTCGATCGCCGGGTCGAGCCCCAAAGCCGCGAACATCAGCTTGCGATGCGCCGAACCGACCTGATGG
Source organism: uncultured Planctomycetaceae bacterium (assembly GCA_964444795.1). Lineage (GTDB taxonomy): Bacteria > Planctomycetota > Planctomycetia > Pirellulales > Thermoguttaceae > JABMRP01. The sequence goes on along the minus strand of CAYUIQ010000109.1, from coordinate 19,607 downwards.
CAAAACGTCTTGTCAATGTCCCCGGTTTGCCAGCCGAGCACGTCGAGCAGTTCGGCGAACGTCTCCTTGGCCACGGCAACTCCCTCGTGCATGAGCGTTTCGGAATCGGTATCCATCAAGGGCCCCGAGCTGCCGCCGACCGATTCGTCGCGAACGCTGCGGCAGAGGTGACACTGGTCGGTATTGGTGCGCGCCACGCCGCCTAAGAGCCGGTTGCCGGTAGTGCTCAACTCGCGATCGACCAGCACGATCGCAGCGCTGCCGGAGCCGATGGTCAACGAGGCGACGGCCGTCTTGATGTCTTTGCGCGAAAGGGACGTGTCGTTATTGAGCCGCTCGATGGTCGTATCGACCAAAGCCCGGCCGCTTTCGGTACCGACGACCACGCCGGCGCGAATCTGTCCCAACTCGATCATGTTGGCTACCTGGATCATGCCGTTGAGCAACCCCAGGCAGGCGTTGGACACGTCGTAGATCTGACACTGACGCGAAAGCCCCAACCCCTGATGCACGCCGCAGGCGGTGGCCGGTTCGAGATAATCGCGGCAGACCGAGCCGTGAACGAGCGCGCCGACCTGCCGCTTCTCGATACCCGCGGTGCGGAGCGCCTTCTCGGCCGACTCGATGCTCATCTGGCCGGGCAACACGCCGGACGGCCAAAAGCGGCGCTGGCGAATACCGGACATCAGTTCGAGTCGCCCCTCGGGCAACCGAAGCCGCCGGTAGAGGGGTGCGAGCCGCCGTTCGATCTCGTCGGAGGTGACGATCTCCGGCGGGAGCGAATAGCCGAGGGACTCTAGGCACACGTTGCGATATCGAAATTGCATTCTCTGGGGCGTCCGAACGAAACCGGGTTGACAAACCTGTTAGCATATCCCAGCAACCAGGGGATCGTAAAGGGTCGCGGTGGGCGACGGCTGGCTGCGTGGACGCGTCCGTCTCGGCCGAATTTCCACAGTCACCCCTAATGCTAGCAGTGCCGTCACCACGACATCTAGTGGTTGTTGGCTTTCGGAGACGCAAGATACCGGAAATCCTTGTGGGTCGACCCGTGCAACCCTATATTCACTGGCGACTTGCACCTCCAAACGTGGCGACTCGCCAAAATCAAGAAGGAGTCTTGTGGCCCCACGATAGGGACATCGCCGAGGCACCAGGCATGGCTCGGGTCCAGGGTAACCTGGAGCCGTTCATCCCCGTAGCGGCAGGGAATGCTCGCACCGCTGCTGGGTGGATGCCCAGCGCTTCGTGCATCAGGGGTTTCGTTGTCGGCATCGGACGCTGTTTTGCGCCGATGGCGACCTCTTGCCTCCGCAGGCCAGAGCGGTGTCCACCCCCCCCTTTTCTTACTGGTTTTCGGAAAGAGTCTCCTCGTTCATCTATTCTTGCAGACACACGATGTGTCCAAGGGAGAAGTGTAATGGATTCCAAGCCTCTGATCGGTCTGAACGCGGATTTGAAGACGGCACGAGACAACTCACCCGCTTTCAGTTATCTCTGCGCAGGCTACTATGAAGCGATCTCCAAAGCCGGCGGTGTGCCGCTGGTCGTCCCGACCCTTGAGGACGGTATGGACCTGGATCGGGTTCTGAACCTTTTTGACGGCTTCGTGATGATCGGCGGCGCCGATCTCGACCCTCGTCGCGACGGATTCATGCGCCACCCGTCCGTTCGCCTGTTGGACCGGCAACGCGAGGATTTCGATCGCGCGCTGATTTCCGCGATCAGCCGGCGGAAACTGCCCGTGTTGGGCATCGGCGTGGGCATGCAACTGCTGAATATCCACGCCGGTGGCAACCTCTTTCTTCATGTCGCCGAGGATCTGCCGCGCGCGTTGCCTCACGCCGATCCCATCGATCGAGCCCATCGTCATGCACTTGAGGTGGCCCCCGGGTCGCTGATGGAACGGGTGTACGGCGAGGGAGAGATCCGCGTCAACAGCATGCACCATATGGCCATCGACGAAGTCGCCCCGGGGTTCGCCGTCACGGCCCGTTGCCCCGACGGGGTCGTCGAAGCGATCGAAAGTACCTCCGACGATTGGTTCGCCGTGGGCACGCAGTTTCACCCGGAGAGCGACTCCGCCTCGGCTCTGGATCTGCGCATCTTCGAGGAATTCATCGCCGGCGCTACCGGCCGCGTAGTCGAGGTGCGCATGGTCGCCTGAGATCCGTCCCCTCCTCGATAGTTGTCCGAATGATTCATGGGCGTGCCACGGCCTTGTCGGTCGTGGCACGCCCCTTTCTTGTGGTTACACATTCGCCCAGTCGTCTGTTCCCACGGGCGTTACGCCGGGGTGGCGTGGGAGCACATCGGCTATTGCCGACTCGCGGTGGCCGACGATGAGTGAAGAAAGGAGATATGAGATGACTAGATAAGACAGGCGTTTTAAGGTGCAGTTGCCGATAATATAGAAAGGAACTTCTGGAAATGGTAATTTGTACCGTGTTTGCGGACGGTTACGGCCCTGCTCTCGACTAGTTTTCCCAGGTTTGCCGATTTTACACAGCCGCCCAATCTACCAAATCTTCCCTGGCAATAAATCCGATGAATAGTCCACACCCACACTACCTGCTCTATTCCAAAGCGAGTAGGTCGGACAAGACGGGACACTGGCGGTTCGTGCTGCGGGAGGTCGACGGAGCGGATTGCTTCGAGGCGGCCGACAACGAGCCGGAGGTCCGTGGCGAACGGCTCGAGTTGCTCACCGTGGTGCGCGCTTTGGAATCGCTCGACCAGCCGTCTCGCGTAACGCTCGTTTGCAGCAGCGATTACGTACGCCGGGGCCTTCGCAACGGTTTGCCCGAATGGCGAACCAGCGGATGGCGCTGGGAGTGTTTTGGGCGGTTGGTGCCGGTAAAAGACCACGATTTGTGGCAACGGGTGGACCGCGCGTTGCGGTTTCACCGGGTGCAGTGGAAGACGTGGCGTTTCGATCTTCCGCACGCTTCGATACCGGGACCTTGCGTGGCAGCAGCCGGCGGTGATGGAGCGAGAGGCCCAACGAACAAAGGAGTCGGGAGTGCGAACGTTTGTCGGACTGGAGAGTATCGGCCGTCTGGTCGAGGGTAGACACGAGAATCCGTTTGAGATCCTTGGGCCGCACGAGGTGCGTGAGTCGGGCCGCCGGGCGCTGGCGGTTCGCTCATTTCTTCCACAAGCCCAACAGGCGTGGGTCATCGACGAGGCTCACCACAACGGGACGCCTCGCCCCATGCGGCGAATCCACCCAAGTGGGTTATTCGAGGCAATCTGTCCTGCCCTTGATAATCGGCAGCCGAGGCAGTATATGTTGCAGGTGGCCGATTCCGACGGGAGGAAAACGACGATGCACGATCCCTACGCGTTTCCCCACCTTTTGAGTGACTACGACCTGCATTTGCTCAACGAAGGAACGCATTGGCACTTCTACGAGAAGATGGGAGCCCAGTTCCGCACGGTGGACGACGTGGAGGGGGTGAATTTTGCCGTCTGGGCCCCCAACGCCACGAGCGTGAGCGTGGTCGGCGACTTTAACGGCTGGGACGGGCGGCGCCACCCGATGCGCAAGCACATCCCCAGCGGGTTCTGGGAGTTGTTCGTTCCGGGGCTGGACGAAGGCACCCTTTACAAATACCAGATTCGCCACCATCAGCACGTGATCGAGAAGTCGGATCCGGTCGGTTTTGCCGCCGAATTACCCCCGCGCACGGCCTCCAAGGTCGTGGATCTGACTCGCCACCATTGGCACGACGCCGAGTGGATCGCCCGGCGACAGGAAACCAACTGGCTCAAGGAGCCGATTTCCATCTACGAGGTGCATCTGGGGAGTTGGCGGCGGCCGGGCGACGACCCCACGCGATGGCTTACCTATCGCGAAATGGCCCACGAACTGGCCGAGTATTGCGTCGAGATGGGCTACACCCATGTCCAGTTGCTCCCGGTAAGCGAGCATCCGCTGTCGGCTAGCTGGGGCTACCAGACGGTCGGTTACTTCGCGGCGACCAGCCGTTACGGGTCGCCGCACGATTTCATGTATTTTGTCGACGTATGCCACCAGCACGGTCTGGGTGTGATCCTCGACTGGGTACCGGCTCATTTTCCTCGCGATGGGCACGGATTGCGGCAGTTCGACGGAACCCCGCTTTACGAGCATGCCGATCCACGCCAGGGCGAACACCGCGATTGGGGAACGCTCATCTTCAACTACGGCCGGCACGAGGTCCGCAACTTCCTCATCTCCAATGCCCTGTTCTGGTTCGAGAAGTATCACATCGACGGTATGCGCGTCGACGCGGTGGCCTCGATGTTGTATCTCGACTACAGTCGCGAGGAGGGAGACTGGATCCCCAACGAGCACGGCGGGCGCGAGAATCTGGCGGCTATCGGTTTCATCAAGGAGTTCAACGAGCAGGTCCATCTCCAGTATCCGGGCGTGTTGACGATTGCCGAGGAGTCGACCGCCTGGCCCGGGGTGTCCCAGCCAACCTACCTGGGCGGGTTGGGCTTCAGCCTGAAATGGAACATGGGCTGGATGAACGACACGTTGACCTACCTCCGCCACGATCCGATCCATCGCAAGTACCATCACGACGAGCTGACCTTCAGTCTGATCTACGCCTTCCACGAGAACTTTACGCTGCCGCTTTCCCACGACGAGGTGGTCCACGGCAAGGGATCGCTGATCGATCAGATGCCCGGCGATTTGTGGCAGAAATTTGCCAACCTGCGCATGCTCTACAGCTACATGTGGACCCACCCGGGCAAGAAGCTTCTGTTTATGGGCGACGATTTCGGCCAGTGGAACGAGTGGAACTACGATTGCAGCCTGCAATGGGATCTTCTCCAGTGGTCGTCGCATGAGGGATTGCGCAAGTGCGTGGCCGATCTGAACCGTCTCTACCGGTTGGAGAAGGCGATGCACCAACTCGACTTCGACGGGCACGGCTTCGAGTGGATCGACTGCAACAACTACGATGATAGTACGCTAAGCTATCTGCGCCGTGCCAAGGACCCCGACGATTTCCTCGTCGTTTGCTCCAACTTCACGCCCATCTTCCGCACCAAGCATATCCTCGGGGTGCCCGAAGCCTGTTGGTACGAAGAAGTCTTCAACAGCGACTCGACGTACTACGGCGGCAGCGACAAGGGGAACGGACCGGGGCTGGTGGCCAAGGACGTTCCCGCTCACGGGCGACCCGCTTCGATCAACATCACCCTGCCACCGCTGGCCACCGTCATTTTCAAACCGCGACGGTAGGCCAGAGGCGTCAGTCCGTGTGAGCCCTGTCCCGTTTTGGCCCCGTCGCCCGCGACGGGAAAAGTGGCGGAAACCGCCCCGTTTTCCCCCTCGCCTGTAATCGGGCCAACCTACTTCGGAGAAGTGACGGCCGCGGGGGGCCATCGTACGGCAAGCGAGCCGGCCACCCATGGCCGGCGGCGTCTGGGAGCGTATAATGCGGTGGGTGGCTCCTCATGACGCGCGAACGTGCGACAACCGACGATGGCGATGAGCAAGCCGGCACCGAGCACGTCTTGTTCGACGTCGAGGGTATGCGGTGCGCCGGGTGCGTGGCGGGTGTCGAGCGGGCCCTGACGGGCGTGTCCGGCGTTGTCCAGGCCCGGGTCAATCTGGCAACGCGGCAGGCTTCCGTCGAGTTCGACCGTGATCGTGCGTTGCCGGAGGATCTCATCCGGGCGGTCGACGGCGGCGGATACTCGGCCACGATGGTCGCCGACCTCCAAGACGCCGGCGCCACGCTGGCAGAGCGAGACCGACGCGAGGCCGCCTTGTGGAAGCGGCGGTTGCTCGTGGGACTCTGTCTGCTGCTGCCTCTGGTGGGGATGACTCACCTCAGCGGGCTTTCCGGCGCGACGCTGGTCTGGTGGCAGTTCGCTCTGGCCACGCCGCTGCAAGTATTCGTCGGCTGGCCCTACTTTGCCGGCGCGTGGCAACGCCTGCGCCACGGGTCCAGTAATATGGATACCCTGGTGGCTCTGGGAACCGGCGTCGCTTACGCAGCCGGATTGGTCCAACTCGTCCGCCTCACCGCTGGCATACAGGTCGCGACGCCCGACCGCGGCGCGATGTATTTTGTCGATGCGGGCATGATTCTCACCTTCATCACGGTCGGCAAGTATCTCGAAACAAGGGCCAAGGGTCGTGTATCCCGGGCCATTGGGCGGCTGCTGGACCTGACCGTCCCGGAAGCTACCGTGTTGAGAGATACCGTACACCACCGGGTGCCGGTTCGGGCGGTTATGGTGGGCGAGACCATGTTGGTTCGCCCTGGCGAGAAGGTACCGCTGGACGGTTGCGTGATCTCGGGTAGTTCCGCCGTCGACCAGTCGTGGCTTACCGGCGAGTCGATGCCGGTGGAGAAACAGACCGGCGACGAAATCCTGGCCGGAACGATCAACGGCCAGGGCTCGCTCACCGCCGAAGTGACCCGACCGCTGGGGAAAACCGCGCTGGCCCGGGTGATCGAACTGGTCCGCCACGCCCAAGAATCGAAAACCGACGTCGGCCGGCTGGCCGATCGCGTGGTCCGGTGGTTCGTGCCTGGTGTGCTGGCGGTCGCCCTGGTGACGCTGGTGGCCTGGGGACTATTGGCCGGCAACTGGCCGGTGGGATTGGCCGCGGCTGTGGCCGTGTTGGTCGTGGCGTGTCCGTGCGCGCTGGGGTTGGCAACCCCCACGGCCGTGCTGGTGGGCAGCGGTCGGGGAGCCGAACTCGGCATCCTCATCAAGGAAGCACACGCCCTGGAGACGGCCGGGGCGTTGAGCACCGTCGTACTAGACAAGACCGGTACGGTCACCGAAGGCCGGCCGAGCGTGACCGCTTTGTATCCAGTCGACGGAGTCATGCCCGAGCAACTGCTGGCCATCGCCGCGGCTGCCGAACGGCTCAGCGGGCACCCGTTGGCCGAGGCCGTGACCGCCGAGGCCGAGGTTCGCGGAATCGACGTCCCGTGGGCCGACGATCTGCAAATCGTGCCCGGGCAGGGGGTTCGTGCCGCATGTGACGGGCAAACCGTATGGGTGGGCAACGAGCGGCTGCTCGAAGACGCCGGGATCGACCTCCACGATCAGATCGACCGGCTTGCATCGCTTCGCGCGGCCGGGCAGACGCCCTTGCTGGTGGCCAGCGGCGCCGACTGCCTGGGTGTGGTGGCCGTGGCCGATCCGATTGCTCCGCATGCCCGAGGTGCCGTCGAGCAGCTTGCCGCCATGGGGTTGACGGTGCATCTGCTCACCGGTGACAACCACGAGACGGCCCGTGCGGTGGCCGCCGAGGTGGGGATCGATCGCGTTCGGGCCGAGGTACTACCGGAGGGGAAGCAGGCGGTCGTGTGTCATTTGCAGGAGCAGGGGGAAGTGGTGGCGATGGTGGGCGACGGCATCAACGACGCGCCGGCCTTGACGGCCGCCGACGTGGGCATCGCCATCGGTAGCGGCTCCGACGTGGCTGTCGAGTCGGCCGACGTCGTGCTCACCGGCAACGATCTTCGCGCGGTCGCGCAAACGGTGGCGCTGAGCCGGGCCACCCTGAGGACGATTCGCCAGAATCTCGCCTGGGCCTTTCTCTACAACGTGCTGCTGATCCCGCTGGCGGCCGGTGCCCTGGTGCCGGTGATCGGATTCCGTCTGCCCGCCGCCGCCGCGGCCGCCGCCATGGCCGCCAGTAGTGTCTCCGTGGTGACCAACAGCCTGTTGCTGCGCGTGCGCCGTCTCTAAACGGTCGATCGCCCTACAGTTGCCGGCGCACCAAGGGAGCGATCAGGCGAGGCATCGGGGCCCGATCGTGTCGCCGTTTGCTTGGACGATGGGCACCGATGCGGCCGAAGACCGGGTGATCGATGGAATACGGCGGAATCGGTGTGAAGCAACCACGCCGCGACTTGCCCGCCACGTATCGGGCTCGGGCGAAGTGCGTTTCCATGATCGCCAACAGCCTTTCGGCTGCTTGCCGATCGTGCATCACCAGACCCACCTGCGTGTCCTGGTACGCCGAGCGCGGATCGAAGTTGAAGCTGGTCATCACGGCCGTTTCGCCGTCGACGACCATGGCTTTGGAGTGCAGGATTCGCGGGCCGTCGTATTCCCAAATCTCCAGCCCGCGGTATCGGCGAATCACGTTGAGATAGCCGCCATAGGCAAGCGGGTGGTTGGTGCTCGATCGCGAATTGGTAAGCACGATCACGCGAACGTTTCGCTTCAGGGCTGACTGCAGAACTCGTCCGAATTCACTCGTTGGAAGAAAGTAGGGCGTTTCCAATACGATCGAGTGCCGTGCTCTTGCCACGAGATCGTAAAGTGCGCCACGCGTGCCGCTGCTGTCGCCGGGAATGCGCCCCGCCGGATCGTATACGAACCGGAACGACTCGGTGGGAATCTCGATCGGTTGCCCGTCGGCCGCGGTGATTTCCTCCGGCAGGCGCCGATCGTGGCCGCCGTCCTTTGCCTTTTCTTTTCCGCGGCCGTCCTTTTCGATCTGATTCTGCAAGGAGCACGAGCCCGCGAAACTCACCTCGGGACTGGTCCAGAGGCACTGGAAGTAGTGGCACACGTCCGCGACGATCTCGCCGCGAACGTGAATGTCAACGTCGCGGAAGTTATCCGATTCTCGACAATGCAGACCGAAATGCCCCGAATCGATGTTCCGACTGCCGAGGATCATCTCCCGGCCGTCGCTCACCAACGTCTTGTCGTGCATCCGCTTGAATTGGGGCATCCGCTCGAATTCGGGTATCCGCTTGCCGAACCGGCGGGCGTGGTATTGGCGGACCTGAACGCCCGCGTGAAGCAAGGCCAGTTGGAGCGATGGCGGGATGTTGTTGTGCATCGCGTCGACTACCAGACGCACGCGCACGCCGCGCTGGGACGCCTCGGCCAGCGATTCGACAAACCGCCGCGAAACGGCGTCGTCGCCAATGCTGAAGTAGCTCACCTCCAGCGACTGCCGCGCTCCTTCGATCAGTTGCCATCGCGCCCGGGCGGCCCCGGCATCATCCGGCAGAAAGGTGACGGAGTCGGCACTTGCCGCGCTAGCGACGATCGTGAGAACTCCGACGAGCCACGCGGCAGTCGTCCAGACACTCCGGCTTGGCAGGAAACGTGACGGCCGGTACGCGGCGGGGAAAATGCGTGAGATCATGGATGCGGTACGCTCACCGTGGGGCTATCGGATCAATTCAACGCCGTTCAATGAGTCTACTATGCAAACGGCCGACGTTCCATTTTTCACTTTCCGCAAGAGTGTCCGCGGAAAGCAGCGGTTGCCTGACCCGATGAAACGGGCTACGTAATATGAGGGCCCGCTCCTCGACATCCTGACCAGCCATGCGGGAAAATGCCATGCGATTGTCCGGTGTATTCGTTATATCCGGCATGGCCGCGATTGTGGGCGTTCGCTGCACATCATTCGCTTCGATTGCGATTTGGAGGCGCTGAAGCGGTGATGAATCGTCCCCCGGCAAAGCCGGGGCCAAGACTACAGCGACAACACGAATTCGACCAGATCGTCGACCTCTTGCTCGCTCAATTCGGCGACCCGACCACGGGTCTTGCCGTGGTGGTCCTTGCCGATCAAATCCTTGACCGTCGTGTGGCGGCCATCGTGCAGGTAGGGGGCGGTTCGCCACACTTCGACCAGCGTTGGCGTGTCGAAACGGTCGGTAAAACCGTACGTGCTCCGCGTGCCAACGTCGTGCATCCGGCGATCGGTGTACAACGGCGCGGGATGGCACTTGGTGCAGCCGACGCTCGAACTCTCGAAGAGTTCCTTCCCCCGCCGTGCCGCCGGAGAGAGCCGGCCGTCGATCAGATGCGGACTGGGAACCGGTTCGAGCGATTTGAGATATTCGTCGATCGCTTCGGCCTCTTCTTCCGGCCGGACGGCAAAGAGGATGTGGGTCAGACCCGAGCGAACGGCCACCTCGGCCGACTGGCGAACACCCTCGGCCATCGCCGGCGGCGTTCTGTGCGAAAGGAGCAGGCTCTTCGTGCTCTTGGAATTGCCCGTCCCGTCGTTCATTAGATCCCAATTCAGCGCGTCGGTGCGCGCGTCCGGATGGCAACTGGCGCAGCTTTGCCACTGCTGGTAGCATATCATCGCGTCGTTGAAGAGGAGTTCACCCCGCCGGCGCGTGGTCAGTTCCGGCTTGGGGCCCAGGGCGATCTCTTTGACAAGACCGATACCGCCGACGTGAGTGTCGTTGTCAGGGTCGCGGACGGTTTCCACTTGCAGATCGACCACGGCCAGACTGTCGCTGAAGTACTCGGCGACGTAGACCTTCGAGCCGACGACGGCCAGCCCGCGGGGACCTTTGCCGGGCAGTTTGATCCGCAGTCGCAGATCGGTCCCCAATCGCGGGTCCTCGGGAATGGCCCCGACGTAGGACGAGATAAACATCTGCACGAGCGTACCCGCGGCGGCCGCGGCGTCGACCACGGTCAACTCGTGGGTGCCGGCGTGAGCCACGAAGATCGTCTTCCCATCGGCCGTACAAGCAATACCCCAAGGGTTGCCCGCTCCCAGGTACAGGTCGTCCAGCCCGAGCGTGTTGACCAGGGCCTTTCGTTCCACGTCGATCACGCTGAGGCAGTTCGTGTTGGCCCATCCCAAGTCGACTTGCGTGGGAATCAACTCGAAGTTGGAAAGGACATGTGTGACGTAGGCGTATTTTCCGTCGGGTGAGATGCATATCGCGCGCAAACCGTTGGAGCCGGAGGGCAAGCGGATCGCGCTGGTCTGATGCGTCCGGGTGTCGATGACCGTGAGCCCTGGGGCCACCGGATCGACGAAGAACATGTCCGTCCGGGTGTTGGCTAGATGATTGGCCACCAGCACCGTCTTGCCGTCGGGGGTGACAGCCGCGGCGATCGGTTCGCGAACCGCTTTGACTCGGGCCGTTTCTTTGCCGGCCGCCAGATCGATCACCGAGACGTCGCTGTCGAACCGGTTACAGACGTAGAGCCATCGGCCGTCGGGGGTGATTGCCGGTCCCACGGCCGTATGGCCCACGGCAATCGTCGCGGTTGGCTTGCCCGAGGCAACTTCAAGCACGACGACCGTGCTTTTTGGCGCGGCGCAGGTGACGAACAGGCTCTTGCCGTCGGGGCTGATCACCATACCGGTCGGCTGGGCCGGCATGTTGATCCGCCCGGCCACGTTACCGCTGGGGAGGTCGACGCGGGCCACCTGTCGGGCGTCGGCGTTGGCTACGAAGAGCGTCTTGCCGTCTTTCGACACGACCACCGCACAGGGCCCGAGGTAGTCTTCCTTTTCGCCGGCGGCGACGGTCGCGACAAGCATCACTCCGCAGAGGGTCCCTATCCATGCCCCACGACGGACTCCCGGCAGGGCTGGCGTCCCCTTCATCTGGCTCATTCCTCAGACAGTTTCAATCCATTAGCCCCCGGATTTTCCGGGGGCCATTTCAATCTCAACCCGATCATCCTACACGGTCTCGGGCAATTCGTACCCCTTGCGGCGATCGCGGTCGACGTAGGTGTTGGCCTCGGCGTCGCCGGGGAACTCTTCCTTGACCGGGTCCCAGCGAAGTTTCCGCCCGAGGATCCGCGCGATATTGGCCAGGTGGCAGACCGTGGCCGAGCGATGGCCGCACTCGACGTCGGCGATCGGCTTCTTGCGGCTCTTAATGCAGTCGATCCAGTTCTGCATGTGGTTGGTGCTCTGGTAGAGATGGATCTCGTCGTCGCGGATCGGCTCCTTCACCAGTTCGGCCGGGTTGGACGTAACGCGACCACGGAAGATCTCGATCTTGCCCTTGTCGCCGATAAAGATCCCGCCGCCCGGGTTGCCGTTGTCCAGCTTCATCGTGATACCGCCGGCGTAGCGGAAGAAGACCATCGGTGTCTTACAGAGTCCCTCGCCCCGGCCACGGCCTTCCGGCTCGGTGTAGGTGGGCGGGTTGAATTTATCGCCTTCGGTCCAAACCTCGACCGGTCCGCTTTCGTCCATTCCCAGGGCCCACTGCACCTGATCCAGCCCGTGAGCGCCCCAGCCGGTCACTTCGCCGCCGGAATACGGTCGGAAGGAAATCCACCCCGGGCGGGCACGCGGCGCGTACAGATCGGCGTGGTAGGGAACGACCTTGGTGGGTCCGCACCACATGTCCCAGTCGAGCCCTTGCGGTACGGGCTGCGCGGCGAAACCACACTCCCAGGGGCTGGGATAGTTGGCCGCGATGACCGTGTGAATCTTGCCCAGTCGCCCGTTGCGAACCAACTCGCACCCGAGCCGGTTCGCCGGATGCGATCGCTGCTGGCTGCCCGTCTGAAACACGCGACCGTATTTCCGCACCGCCTGGGTCATCAGCCGGCCTTCGCGAATCGTCAGAGTCATCGGCTTTTCGCCGTAAACGTCGGCTCCCGCCTGGCAGGCATGGATCGAGACCAGCGCTCGCCAGTGGTCGGGCGTGGCGGTGGTCACCGCGTCGACATCTTTCCGCTCCAGCAGTTTGCGGTAGTCCTGATACGGCTCAGCGCCCGCCGCTTTGGCCACTTGCTCGGCCCGGGGGAGATTGACGTCGGCCACGGCGACGGTTCGCGTGTCTTTATTCGCATGGGCGGCGCGGAAGATGCCCCCGCCCTGGCGACCCACGCCGATCCCGGCCAGCCCGATGCGATCGTTGGCACCCGGCGTATCCTCGTTGGCCAACACGCCGGACGGAATCAGATACGGCACGGCCGCGCCCGCGGCAGCCGTTTTGAGGAATCCGCGGCGGGAAAAGCTCGTCTTTTTGGTCATGGCAGGGATCCTTTCTGAGGTATGGCAATGTTGGAGGGGCGTTCGTCGGTGAGGTATTGTCCGCATTATAGACACAAATGCCGACGCCCGCAAAGACGGGATCGAAAACGCCCCCAAACCATGCCGCGGGATGGCATCGCCCGGGCGATGGTCTACAATGATCGGTGCCAGTCGATCCCGGCCGATGGGACTACGCCGACAACAGTTCAGCCAAGTGAAGTTCGCGACTTCCCGCCACCGCCGGGACACGCCCGACGGTGGCGAAGAGCATGTTGCCTCAACTAGCTATAATGTTACACAACACCAGCAATCCGCCCACGGGAGACCACGTCCAATGAACGCAGGCAAATCGCACCGCAGCCGCGGAACCTCTCCGGCGTGTATCGTCTTGGCCATTGTGACGGCATCATTTTCTTGCCCCCTCGCGCGGGCTGAGCTGGCCGGTGATGCGGGCAGTCCGCCGAGCAAGCCCAATTTCATCGTCATCTTCACCGACGACCAGGGTTACCAGGACGTCGGCTGCTTCGGCTCGCCGCTGATCAAGACGCCCCGGCTGGACCGTATGGCCCGCCAGGGGCGGAAGTTCACGAGCTTCTACGCCCAGACCGTCTGCGGACCGTCGCGTGCCGCGCTGATGACCGGCTGCTATCCGCTGCGCGTGGCCAAACGCAACAACCAGATCGACGTCCATCCGTATTTGCACACCAAGGAAATCACCATCGCCGAAATCCTCAAGGCGGCCGGTTACACAACGGCCTGTTTCGGCAAATGGGATCTGGCCGGACATACGCAAACCCGGTTCGATCCGCGGTTACTGCCTAGCAAGCAGGGCTTCGATTACTTCTTCGGCACACCGACCAGCAACGATGCCGTGGTGAATCTGCTACGCAACGACGAGATGATCGAGAAGTCGGCCGATATGAACACGCTGACCCAGCGATACACCGACGAGGCCGTCAAGTTTATCCGCGCCAACCGCGAGAAGCCGTTCTTCGTCTACATACCGCACACCATGCCACATACGCGGCTCGGTGTGTCGGACGCCTTTCGCGGAAAGTCGAAACGAGGGCTGTACGGCGATATCATCGAGGAGATCGACGCTTGCGTGGGCCGCGTTCTGGACACGGTCGAGGAACTCGAACTCACGGAAAACACTTACGTGATCTTCACCAGCGATAACGGCCCCTGGGCCATTAAGGGAGAGCAGGGCGGAAGTGCGTTGCCGTTGCGTGGGGCGAAGACCTCGACCTGGGAAGGCGGACTGCGCGTGCCGTGTATCGTTTGGGCGCCCGGTCGCGTGCCGGCCGGTACGGTCTGCGGCGAGATGACTTGCACGATGGATCTTCTGCCCACGCTGGCTCGTCTCGCCGGCGGCCAAGTGCCCGGGGACCGGGTGATCGACGGACACGACATCACCGGCTTGATCCACGGCAAGTCCGGCGCCGTCGGCCCCGATCGGCCGTATTACTACTATCAGCACACCCACTTGCAGGCGATCCGATCGGGGAGGTGGAAACTCCATCTGCCACGCCCGGCCAATCCGCCTTGGACCCCGAACTGGGCCCGCCACATCGACGCCAAAGATGTCTTCGATATCCCCAAACCTCTGCTGTTCGATTTGGAAATCGACATCGGAGAACGCACCAACGTCGCCGACGCTCATCCCGAGGTCGTGGCGCGGCTGATGCAACTGGCCGGGGAGGCACGGACAGACATCGGCGACTACGATCGCCCCGGTAAGAACGCGCGATTCTTCGATCCGCAACCGCGACGACCCGACGCGGTGAAGTGGGCGAAAGAGTAGCTTGACCCGGGCACAAGTGCCCGCCCCCTGAACTTCCATTTGAAGGAGAACTTGTCATGAACTCCATTGCCATGCGAATGCTGTTTCTCGCCGTGCTGTTGCTTGGAATTGTGCATCTCTCGATTCCGACGGCATCGGCCGAGGACATTGCCGCCATTCGGGCCAAGTTCGCCGATCCGCCGCGCGAGTTTGCCACGGCACCCCTTTGGGTTTGGAACGACTTGCTCACCGAGGAACAGATCCGATCGACGCTTCAGGATCTGGCCGGGCAAAAGGTGAAGCAGGCGTTCGTACATCCCCGGCCCGGGTTGATGACGCCCTATCTCTCGGACGATTGGTTCCGGCTCTGGAAGGTCGCGCTGGACGAGGCCGAGAAGCTGGACATGAACATCTGGATCTACGACGAGAACTCCTACCCGTCGGGGTTCGCCGGCGGATTGGTTCCCGACGCCATGCCCGAGTCGCGAGGCAAGGGACTGGTCATCCGCGAGGTGGACGGGCCGCCGAAACTGGCCGACGACATCGTGGCCGTCTTCCGCCCAACCGGCGACGGATACGAGAACGTCACCGCGCGGATCCGCGCCGGCGACGAATTGCCCGGCGGAAAATACCTGATCGGCTCAGTCAAACTTGCCCCAAGCAGCGGTTGGTTCGGCGGGAAGTACTACGTCGACCTGCTGCGTCCCGGCGTCACGGAGAAGTTCCTGGAAATCACGATGGGCGCCTACCAACGCGAGCTGGGCGAGCATTTCGGCAAGCGGTTGCCCGGCGTCTTTACCGACGAACCGCACCTGGCACCCGCCGGCGGTTTACACTGGTCCGACCATCTACCGGAATTGTTCGAGAAGCGCTGGGGATACAGCCTGATCGACAACCTGCCCGGCCTTGTCCGTCCCGTGGGCGACTGGCGGCGCGTGCGCCACAACTACTACCAGCTCCTGCTGGAACAGTTCATCGATCGCTGGGCCAAGCCGTGTTACCAGTATTGCGAGGACCACGATCTTGAGTTCACCGGCCACTACTGGGAACACGGTTGGCCGGGTGCCGGTCACGGCGGCGACAACATGGCCATGTACGCGTGGCACCATCGTCCGGCGATCGACACCCTGATGAACCGTTACAGCGAGGACGTCCATGCCCAGTTCGGCAACGTCCGGGCCGTGTTGGAGTTGGCCAGCGTGGCCAACCAACTCGGGCGCGAGCGGACGTTGTGCGAAGCCTATGGGGCCGGCGGATGGGACTTGCGATTCGAGGACATGAAGCGAATCGGCGATTGGCTCTACGTGCTGGGCGTCAACACGCTCGACGAACACCTTTCGTATATCACGATCCGCGGAGCGCGCAAGCGCGACCATCCGCAATCGTTTTCCTATCACGAGCCCTGGTGGGAATCCTACCATGTGATGGCCGAGTATTTCACACGGCTGTCGTTGGTGATGTCCCGGGGGAACGAAATCAACCATATTCTCGTCCTCGAGCCGACGACCACCTCCTGGATGCTTCAGGGCGACGGCCAACTCGGCCCGCTGGGCAACAGCTTCCAGAAGCTCGTGACCGATCTGGCCAAGGCACAGGTGGAGTTCGACCTGGGCTGTGAGGACATCATTGCCCGCCACGGATCGGTCGGCCGGTGGAAGGTGTTGGGGGAAAGAGGCGAACACATCGGCGAAACGGCCCCCTGGCTGAGGATCGGGCGCCGCGACTACTCCGTCGTCGTGCTGCCGCCGGGTACGGAGAATCTCAACGGGCCGACGATAAAACTGCTGGAGGAATTCACCCGCAAGGAGGGGCGCGTGATCTGTTGCGGCCCGCCGCCGACCCGAGTCGACGGGCAGGCTTCCGATCGCGGTGCGAAATTGGTCGAATCTCCCCGCTGGCAGCAACTGCCGCCCGAGGCACTCTCCGACCGGCTCCTCGAACTGTCCGGCGACACGTTCACCATTCAACGCGTCAAGGACGATCGGGGGATCCTCTTCCATCAGCGGCGCCGTGTGGCCCGTGGCGAGTTTCTTCTGTTGGTCAATACGAGCATCGAAGCGCCCTGTTCGGGCGAAGTGCGGGCGACAGCCGCCGGGCTCCAGCAGTGGGATCTTCGCACCGGCACGGTCGGCGCGTATCCGTTTACCAAGGATTCCGGCCGCATCGAGGCGCCGTTCCAATTACCGCCCTGCGGAAGCCTGTTGCTGTTTCTCTCCCACGACCCGATCGAACCGGCCGACCCCGTGCGGCAAACCGCCGCCGCCATCGCACCGGTCGGGCCGATTGAAATCCTCCGCCAGGGTCCCAACGTGCTCGCGCTGGACTTCGTCGACGTGACCGCTGGTGAGCAGACCAGGAAAAACGTTCACTTCTACGCGGCCAACACGTTCGCCTTTCGGCAAAACGGCACCGACGGCGACCCGTGGGACCGGGCCGTGCAGTTTCGCGACGAGATGATCACCAAAAAGTTTCCGCCGGATAGCGGCTTCGAGGCAACCTATCGGTTCATCATCGCAACCGAGGTCCCCGAGCCGCTGCACGTCGTCGTCGAACGGCCCGACCTGTACACGATCACCTGCAACGGAAAGCCGGTCGAAGCGGAAAAAGACGCGTGGTGGCTGGATAAGTGTTTCGGCAAGATCGACATTACCTCGGCCGCCCGCGTGGGCAAAAACGAAATCACGATCAAGGCCTCGCCGATGACCGTCCGGCACGAGTTGGAGCCGGCCTACGTGTTAGGCGGCTTCCGCCTCGATCCGACCGAATCGGGGTTTGTCATCGTGCCCGACCGGCCGCTGCAACTCGCCGAAGCAGGCTGGAACCGGCAGGGACATCCGTTCCACGGCGCGGGTGTGGCGTATGCGCGGAAGTTTGAGGTGACCGATACGGCCGGCGCGTTTCACGTCGAGTTGGGCCACTGGCGGGGAAGCGTCGCCCGAGTTGTCGTCAACGGCAAAAAGGCCGGGCATATTGCCTATCAGCCGTGGTCGCTGGAAGTAACCGAGCATGTCGTGGCCGGCACCAACACGATCGAGGTGGTGGTCATCGGCACGCTGAAGAACACGCTGGGGCCGCATCACGCGGGCACGGCGGTTGGCGCCGCCTGGCCGCACGCATTCCAGCAAGCCCCCGAGCACGGCCCGCCGCCGGGTGCCAAGTACCACACGCTCGACTACGGTTTGTTTGAGGCGTTTTCGCTGAAACGTGTCAAGACCCAATAGGCTGTCGACTTCCGGGCTTTCCGCCGCAACTCAATGCATTTCCGTTTCCACCGCGCCGATGCCGGGGCGATAGAAATGGAATTGCACGTTGGGATGATCGGCCAGAAGCGACATGGGGACCGAGGCGTCGGGCACTCGCTTGGCGATCATCAGCGCGGTCAGCCGCATACCGAAGGGGTTGTCGTGGCAGCCGGCCTGCCAGATGGAGACCTTCTCCGCCTTCCACGTCTCGACCGGTCCCACCGTCGCCGCCCGGGTCGGCACCAGCGATACCTGGCCGCCGCCCGACGTGCGGGCGTTTTGGATGATTGTCATTGGATGCAGATCGGTCACCCGGGTGGCCAGCTTACGGTATTCCTCCGGCGACGGCGGTGCGTCACGATAGGTCCCGTCGCGTTTGGGCGGGTCGTTGAACGCCCAGTGTTTCACTTCCCCTTGACCGCCCTGCATCACCGCGCAGCGGATCGAGTCGTAGCTGGCCGAGTAGGCCGCCAGATCGCCCGTGGGAAAGTGCAAGTTCGCCTCGGGCATGCGCAACTCGGGCCGGATGCGGTTGAAACACATTTCCATGTCGGCTTTGGCGAAGCTCAGCGGGTGGGTTATGGGAACGGGAACACCTTGCTCATCGACCCATTCGTCCATCCCCCAGAAGTGCGCGCTGCGAACGTCCAACTCCAGTTCGTTCACCAGCCGGGCCACCAGCGGCAACTGCTCGGTCGGACCGATCGGGCCGCAGATGCCGACCGGATTGTCCTCGGTCGACTGCCGCCATGCGTGGACGTATTCCAACGCCTCGGCCAGATAGAAGTCTTCCAGCGTGTCGTACATCAGGACCTCAAATCCGGGCCGCGACAGTCCGGCGAGATCCTCGACGCTCAGCTTGGCCGCGTCGCCGAGAACGTCCGCTCCCAAGGTTGTGTAATCCCACCACTCGGGGGCGACTTTGCTCAATGGACGGATCATGGATGGGACTCCTGGGTGAATGAAATGGCTACTATGACAATCCGCCGAACAGCTCGCTCAGAATATCATCGCGAGGATAGGCGTGTCCGCGGTGTTGCACGAACGCTTCGGCCGCGGCGACGCCCAACTCTTGCCCGCGGGCCGTCGCGGCACGGGTCATCGCGCCCAGATATTCATCGATCCCGTGATGGGCCAGTAGCCACTGACGCTGGCTGGCGTGACAGGCCAACATGGCCGTCTTCTCCTCCATCTGATCGCTAATGTCGACCATCGTCGTCGGCTCGACGGGATGGCCCAAGGGGTCGACGCCCTCGGCCGGATCGCAATAGTAGAGATGGGGCACCCCCGAACCGTCGCGCAAGGGAAACGCCGATGCATTCGGGGCGCCATACAAAAAGCTCGCGGCCCGGGCAAGCTGCGACGCCATCTCGTGATCCAACATGTAGTCGGCCATGGCGTGCGTGAAGACCAGCGAAGGCGTCACCCGGCGGAACAAGTCCATGCACTTTTGCAGCGTCGGCTTGTCGTAAACGACAAACCCGTCGCGCTCGTCGAGGCAATAGTAAGTCGCGCCGAGCCGCTGTGCCGACTGGGCCGCCTCGGCGGTGCGCGTGGCACTGATCGCCCAGGGAGTTTCGGTCATCGTGCCGCAGTCGCCCGGTGCGAGCGTGGCGATATGAATCTCCCAGCCGGCCGCCTTCAAGCGGATCAGCGTGCCGGCGCAAAGAAACTCCGCGTCGTCGGGATGGGCCATCAGGGCCAAAACGGTGCGGTTTGGTGGATCGGGCATGTTGTCTATGCTTGGTCTTTCCGAGCTTTGTCCGAAAACCCGTACGATGGCCCTCCGAGGCCGTTGCTGTCAGGCAGGTTCTCGACGGCCTCGGAG
>CAYUIQ010000108.1:0-27725 GCA_964444795.1 uncultured Planctomycetaceae bacterium | reverse complement strand
GGCGGTGGTGAAGACGCGGACGGCGAGCGGGCCGCCCTGGTTGGGTCTCAACCCCTGGAAGACCACGGCAAAGTTGCCGGCCCACGGCTTCGGCTCCTTGCTCCCGGGGCGGATCGGCAGCATCGCGCACTGCTGCAACGCCGGATCGCGAAACGCGATGCCCGGATTTTGCAGCATCTTGCAGAAGTCGGCAGCCAGCGGCCAGTTCATTCCGCGAGCCTCTCTGGGGATATTGTCCGCGTTACGTTACTTGAGAATCGGATAACCGTTCATGTGCAACAGCCACATCAGCGGCTGCAAAATACCAAAGGGGTCGATCGTACGCTTGGCCAGGTCGGTTTCTCCCAGTTCGGTCAACCCCACGGGAGTCAACGGGAAGAAGAGATACCGCCCGCCGAAGAGCTTCTCCATTTCGCCTTCGATGTCCCAGTTCGGCCAGATCATGTCGCGCAGCTCGGCGGTCAGTCCCGAACGGGCTTCCAGCACGTTCAATTCCATGCTGTCGCCCGACGGATCGATCTTCCCCAGCCTCCTGTAAAACCAATCGACCGCGTCGTCGCCGTCGGCCGACGCATAGGAGCCGTTGGGTAACAGGTCGATTTTCGAGATGCACAGGGCAATCGGGGCATGCAACTTCTGCTCCTTGCCCAGACCCCGAAGATCTCGCAAGTCCTCCCGAAAACGACTCAAGGCCTCGACCTGCCGTTCCCGCGGAAACGTAGGATCGAGGAAGAACAGATAGCCGTCGGCGTCCAGCGCGCGGCGCCGTTGCGTACTGTTCTTGTCCATCTTCACGATCACCTCGCCCGAGTAATCGAAAACGTCGACGACGCGCTCCGACCGCCCCGCCCAATCCTGATCCTCGAAATCGAAGACCAGTGGAAAGGGAAGGTCGGCCGTTTGCGTGGCCTGCGGACCGATGCGGTGTCCTAACACGGTGGCCGCGATCCGGTCCAGCTTCTTCGACGCCTCGGTCTGCCTTGCCCGCATCTGAATCTCGGTCATCGGCCGATTGGTCAGCGCGTTGTGTACCATCGAGAGCCAGTGCGTCTTGCCGGCCTGCGGAGCACCGAGGGTGGGGAAACAAATCTTCGGTACGGCCCGATGACTGGCCGGGAAGACGTAGTTGCACGCCTTCTGCTTCTGGCGATTAAGGACCTTCGTGCATTGAACGCTCGACGAACCCGACCGATCGGAACCGGGGACACGCATCAGCGCGCCGCTGGTCAGACAGCGAGGACATGTGTTGAACGTGGCCTGCTGGCGACGGCGCAGTCCCATCAGGAACGCGCCGCCTCCCAACGCAACAATCCCGACCAACCCCAGTCCCAGTCCGCCGCGAATCCATCGTTGCGTGCGGCGATAGCTTTCGATCGAATCGCGGTGCTTATCGAGTTCCTGCTTCAGGACGGTCCAGTCGTCCAAATCGCCCTCCATCGCCGCCGGCATGTTGGCCAGCAAGTCGCCGCACTCGGCCAGTTGGCCGAGTTGGCCAAAATACTCCTGCCATCGGGCGGCCAGCGAACGATTCTGTGGGAACGCGGCGTCGATGGCCTCCGACCATCGCGTCAATTCCCGATCGAGTTCCTGCCGCGACTCCTCGCTTTGCTTCTCCAGCTCGGCAACCTCTTCCTTGAGTTGCTCGTTTTCCTCGGCAATCGCCTGACGCGGCGACCTCTCCCCGGATTGCGACGCGCCCAGCCAGTCGAAGAGCGCGTCGCCCATCAGAAACGTGACGACCGTGAGCAACAGGAGTACGGCCAGCGTGCCGACGGCCGCGCGGAACAGTCCCATCGCGCGGGCACGGTTTCCGTTAAAGCGACGACGAATCTCGTGCCGGCGTTCATGCGCGACGACGCCGACCAACGAAGCCATGGCGATCAGGCCGGACAGCCAAAACCACCGCTTGTTGACGCTCAAGAGCGAGGCCACTTGCGCGGCGATCTTCTCGCCGGCCCGGGCCTCGAATAGCGCTTGGTTTCCCCAGTTGACCGAAGTGCGCACGTCCTCCCATCCGGCTCGGCTTTCGTGGATCTGACTTTCACAAAGCCGCGCGACCTGTTCGAGATCCTCGGTTGCCGCGACCGTATTGTCCCCCAAGAAACGCCCGATTGCCTTACGGCCTTCCTGCTCCAGCGCGGAGACTCGCTGGAGAAGAACTTCCGGTGAAGAGCCCTGCCGCCGGGCGTCTCGGACAATCTCCAACTCACGGGCAAGAAAGCGAATCCGGGCGATCAGTCGCTGCTTCTGGCACTGGTGGTCGACGAATTGGGCAGCCGGCTGGGCCGCCTGGGCGATGCTCTCTCCCTCGGCATCGGTTCCGAACACTTCGCCACGGGCGGTCGTCGTTACCAGCACGCTTGCCGCCAGCACCGCGACCGGCAATAACGCCAGCCCCCGGATCGCGGCAAACCGATACTGGAATAACAACCTCAGCACAGTTCCTCTCCTCTGTCCGGCCTGTGGATGCCGAACCATACGGCCGGGTCGGCGTGCCAAAAGGACACCCTCGGAATGAACACGCCGCCATGATTATACCGCACGAAGCATCTGCCTCATCCCCGCCTCGGGATGCGGCAACACACCGAGCAGCCGACTCTCTGTTTCGATACCCCGGATCTGGGCTGGCCCCCCATCCCCTCACATGTCGCGCGTACCTATACCATGCCCCAACAGGGGTAGATCCGGTCGTACGGCTGAGCTACCCCGAGATTATCAACGAAACCCGGGATTGTCAAACATCATCCACCTTCCGCGCGGGGTCACCGGGCCCGTAAGATCCCCCACGCGATAGCCGGGACATCAAGGCCATAGCGATGGCTACCGAGACGCTGGTGACCGACGGCATCGTGCGCCCGTACCGTAGCGCGATTACCTGATCTCCCCACTTCCTGGTGGTGGCGGCGGGCGTTTGGACCTCCGCTTTATGGGGGGTTCATCACCAATCCCTGGTGTCTCTGGCTCCATCTGTGGTGGTGGAGAGCTGACCGGTAGCACGATGGGAGCTGCGCTGGGAGAGTTTGAGTCCGTTAACCCAGCGCTCGGCGCCGGCTCGCAAACCTGTGGTGGGGGAACCGAAGCTGGGGCACTCTTTGAGCCCGGCGGAGGGAGTACCATACTTCTGCGGGGGGGTGCCGAAACGATAGGGGGGGCATCGCGATTCTTTCCCATGGGTGGGTCAGTGGAGTTCTTACGGGTGGCAGTGGGCAGCGAGCCACCTTCTCGCAGGCCAAAACGCAAGATATTGCTGCCCAAACGGATCAGATCACCATGGTTCAACGCTTGCCGAGCATTGATCCGCTGGTAATTGACGATGGTACCAAGCTGCGAACCACAGTCCTCGATCGAGTAGCCCCCGTCGCGGCCCCGAACGATCCTCGCATGTTTCAACTCGATACCTCGATTGGACATCCCGAGAAAGGGCATCGCCAGATGGTCCGCCCTTCCCAGCACGGTTTCGGTGCGCGTGAGAATCAATTCCCGGCCGATACCAAAACCGTCCAGCACGGTCAGCCAAGCCTGGCATAGGACAACGTGGGCCAGGCCGATCAGCCCGCCGATGAAGATTCCGAGCATGACAAACACGGTGGCGCGGCTGGACATGCCGGTGCCCGAGGCGGTGAGCAAGGCGAGGGGATGAAAGAGCAGGCCACCGACTGCCCCACCAATCGCTCCGCCGATCAGGCCGTTGCGGATTTTGACGAATGACCTCTCGAACAGTCCGTCGGCGACTCCGATCGCCATGCCCATGATCAGGAACCCCAGCGTTTTGGCCGCGACGACTGGCACCGTGGAAGAATCCCCGCTGGGAGCCGCCTGGAGCAGTCCGTGGAACACTTCCCCCAGGAACCCCCCGATCGCGCCTCCAGCAGCCCCACCAATGAGGCCGGGTAGGGCCCGTTTGAGCCGCTGGTTCCAGTGGGGATTGGTCATGCTCGCAACCACGGCCAGTCCCCCACCGATCGAGGCCCCCACGATCGTAGCGGCCAGAACGACCGCAAGCGTTCCCTGGGACCCTTGGCCCCGGAGAACGAGCGTCTCGACCACCAGCCATGCGATCCAGGCGGTCCATCCCCCGACAATCGCGCTATAGTAGACAAACCGTTTCAGCGACATCGTTCGGTTCCGTGCGGTGGTGGGCCATGCAAAACACCCTTGCGGCTCCCAATTATACTTGCTTTGGGACGGTTTCCCACTTCCTCGATGGGATTCCCGGAATCTGGCGACGCAGCAAGCAGACCCAGTGGGCTATTTGGGATGTACAATTCTGGTGGAGGGCAGCGAAAAAATACGGGATGTGGGAGAAGTAGATGAAGAATTTAGACCGAGCGGGGAAGAAAAAACCGACTACCATCGGAAAGAAGTAGGGAGAGTGGCAAGAAAGACAAGTGACACGAGAACAGAGAACATGAGAAACGAGGCGGGCCGGTTGATCTAACTTCCCCTAGCGTTTACGCTTAGGACCATCGAAGCGAACCGTGCGTCGGATGGCGGCGTCCATCGGCACCCGTTATGATGGGAAAGTCGGCCCAAATTCAACGAGAAGGCGTTTTCGTTGCCGCCGTTGTGCCATGCATCGTGGCACCCGGAACAGGCGGTAGGCAATGATTTTTTAACGTGCGGTTATCCCTGACCCAATTCTTTGCGTGGTATGACCCATGGCAACTCGATTTGCGCGTGTGGACCTCTCCGACATTTCCCGCGACTTCCGCCCGATCGCCGTGGAACCGGGCGTCGCGCTTCTGGACAAGTCGCATGCCAACGCCACGATCCTCTTCCGCTGGCTGGGGCGATTTCTGGCCGAGCCGGACTGGGACGAGGATTCGGTCAACTTCTTCGTTCGCGACGAAAAAGGCGGGCGGCTGGAAGATGTCGCTTGCCAACCGGCCAATCCCGAGTCGCTCAAAGGCCCGATGAAGGAGGAACTCGAAGCACTGACCGAGCGGATCGAGAAGATCAAACCGGAAACGCCGACCGAACGCAAGATTTTCCGCGTTCTGCTGGACAACTTCATGGCGGTCACGGGAAACCCCGACCGCACCGACAGCGACAGCTACTTCTTCCGCTACAAGGACGTCGAGGGCGTGTGGCGGCTCTGTTGGTGTTGGGGCTACGAACGGATCGATCAGCAGCCGGCTCCGGCCGTGGTGTGCAACCACGCCGAGTGCAATCTGCTGTTCGTCAAGCGACCGGGGTGGAGCCAGAAGTGTCCCGCTTGCGAGAAGACGGTCACTATCGGGCCGAGCAAGAAGCGAATGGTCTTGGCCGCCCGGCGGCGCCGGCGTTTGCTGACCGCGCTGTTGTTGCTGTTGCTGATTTTCTGCTTGATCTGGTTCTTCTACCCGAAGAAGCTCATCGCCACGCCCGAGAAGTGGTCGGGCAAGGTGGGCGAGCGGGTCTCCTTCAAGATCGAGAGAGAGGGGCTTTTCACCAGCAAAGACGTGACCGACGAGGTGGACGTCGAACTGGAGGACTCGGCGATCCTCGCCTTCGACGAGGAAGAACGGGTGATCGTCACCCTGGCTCCCGGCACGACCTATGTCACCTTCCGTTTGGGCGATCTAAGTGAAGACGTCGATTTCACGGTGGAAGGCAAATTGACCGTCGAGCCGAAGGAACTCGACATGGTGACCGGGGAGATCACCGATCTGAGTATCCAGACGCCCAGCAGCGAACCGATTCGCATCACCAGCTCCGACCCGGCGGTGGTCGAAATCACCCCGGCCAATCGGCTCATCGCCCGAGGCGAGGGAAAAGCCGAGATCACCGTTGCGCAGGCCCAGTGGACCGAGAAGGTCCAGGCCACGGTTTCGACGGCCGAGATCCAGTCGATCGCCATCGATCCGGCGGAGGTGAAGGTTCCGGTCGACGGTTCGGCCGAGGTTAAGGTCATGGGCCAAACGCCCGAGCGTCTCGTCGAGTTGGCCCCCGATCTGTTGGAATGTCAGACGTTGCCCTCGACGGAATTTGCCAGTTTCGACCCCGCCAAGATGACCTTCCAGGGTATTGCACCGACCGGCGAAACGAAACAGACGCTGGGCATGGCCTTTGGCGACCATCAGGCCACGGCACTGGTCGAAGTAGTGGAGGTGGTTCCGGAACAACTGGAAATGACCCCCGCCGGGCCGATCAGCCTGCCCTTGGGGCAAGCCGCGCCGCTTCAAGTATGGGCGACTTACGAAGACGGGCTCCGTATCGGCGTGTTGCCCCATCGTGTGAGTTGGCACACCGATCCGGAGGCCGAGATCGCCGCGGAAGCCGGGCTTGAACTTCGCGACGGCATGGTGATGGCGATGAACCAGCCCGCCGGACCGCTGACCGTTTGGGCCGCCTATCTCGGAAAAGAAACCAATCGGGTTGAGGTCACCGCGGTCGAGCGTGGCGACGTCACGTTGCGATTGGAAGTCGACCGGACGATCCGCCTGGCCGGCGAACCGGGGCAAGTTTTCTTGGCCGGCTCGGGACCCAACGGCGACGTCCAATTGATCCCCGGCATCGGCCAGTTTCAGAGTTCCGATGAAAGCGTTCTCAAGATCGACGAAAAAACGGGCGCCTTCCTGGCCCAAACGCCGGGCCCGGTCACACTGACGGCCACCCACCTCGCCTCGGACAAAGAAGCCACGCTCGATCTGACCGTCCACGACCCGGCCAATGCCAAGCTGATTTTCCAGCCCGAGTTGGTTCGTGTCGGCATCGATGAAATTGCCGAAATGCAGTTGCTCCTCTCGGTGATCGACGGAGCCGAAACACGCACCGCGCCGATGGACGGACCGGGAGTGCAATATGCCACGGCCCAGCCCGACGCCATTCGTTGGCAACCGCCCCGGGTCATCGGCGCAAAAGCGACCGCCCCGTTCGAGGTCAGCGCCGTCTACCAACCGCTGGTGGGCAAGACGGCGGTCGGACGGATCGAAGTGGTAGCCACCGAGGCGCCGGAGTCGATTCGCGTCGTTCCCCCGACCGTTTCCTTGGCACCCGGACAGTCGGTCTCGCTTCGGGTCGAGGAGAAGATCCCCGGCGACGATACCTGGCATGAAGTGACCACGGACGCGATCCAATGGGAAGTACCGCCCGGACTGGAATGGACACCGGCCACCGGGACTTTGCGTCCGGCCGTGTCGGTATCCCCGGAGGCCAGCGGCGAGCCTGCCCTAAAGGCCAACTATCGCGGCAAACAGGCCGAGTGTACCGTGACCGCCAAATCGGCCGGACCCGATCCCGACGCCGACGGTGCCACCTTGAAGCTCGTTCGCCAGCCGGTGGGTACGTACTTGCCAGCCGGTCAACAGCAGCGATACACGGTGTTGGTCGATGACGGCACGACGCGGGAACCGGCGGCAAACGTTCGCTGGCCAGCCGATTTCGAGAACGAGTTTGTACGATGGCAGGCGCCCGTGCTCACGGCCAAGCAGCCGGGCTATGTGCAGCAACTCCGAGCCGACGCGGGCAACAAGACGCTCCTCTTCCGCACCATTACCACCGAACCACTCCAATATGGCAACACGCCGGCCGCTCCGTCGGAGCAGCCGATTGCCGTGCGAATTATCGGTCGCGACGGGCAAGACGCCGTCTTCCCGGTGGGTGCCGATTTCAACGCTTTCCACATCGAGGCCGAGTATGCCAGCGGCTTCAAGCGGCGCGTCACCCGCAAGGCGACGATGCTCATCGGCGGCAATCCTCAAACGGCTCCCGTGGCAGCCGCCAACGGCCGGCTCCGCGGCATTCGCCCGGGAAACACCGATGTCCACGCCGAATTCCAGGACGTGCGTTCGGTCGAGGCCCTGAACGTGAACGTGACCGGCGAACTGATCGTCGACGAGATTCGTGTCACTCCGTCGCCGATGCGGATGATGCCCGGCGAAACCGTCTCGTTGCAGGTTACCGGTTACCAGGACGGCAAGTCGGTGGGCCTGATCACCGGCATGCCGGGGGTCAGCCTGCAAGCGGGCGGCGACGGAGCCGTTTCAGTGGCCGGCTCGGAACTCACCGCCATGCGGCTCGGTAGCGGCACGGTGAAGGCCCAAATTGCCGGAAGACCGGGCGTGCGAAGCGTCGCGGCCGACGTGCAAGTCGTCGATTCGATCGCCGATGTCCTGGAGATCGACCAATCGCTCATCCGGATGCGCCAGGGCGAATCGCGACGGGTTGGACCCGATCTGACCATTTCCCGCGGACAGATCGATCTCAGCGATCAGTGCGGCGTCACGCCCGCTCGGCCCGAAATCGTTCGCTACGATCCACAGACCCGCTCGCTGGTCGGCGTGTCGCCCGGTGTGTCGCCCGTCTCCTTCACCTACGGCGATCAGGTGGCGACGGCGACCGTCGAGGTGCTGCCGCGAGGCGCGATCAGCGGAAAGGTGGTCGTCGAACCGGACACCGCCAAGCTGGCCGTCGGCCATATGCTCGACCTGCGGGTCTACCTGGTGACCGAGTCGGGCGAACGGCTCGACCGCACCAGTTCGGCCCTGTTGACCAGCGCCGCGCCGGGACAGGTCGGCGTCGAGGGTACCCGAGTCCATGCCATCTCGCCCGGCGAGAACGTGGCGATTACGGCCAAGCTACAGGGCATTGCCGAGCCGGCGACTGCTTTTATCACGGTCACGAACGATCCGATCACCGCGCTGATCGTCGAACCATCGCGGATGGACCTGCCGGTGGGTGATACCCGGCGGTTGCAGATTCTGGGGCAATCGGCCGTCGGAACGTACGAATTGTCGGCCAGTCCCGCGTTGCGGATCACCGCCGGGGGTGCCAATCCCGGCTGTATCGGCATCATCGGCACCGCGGTCGACGGCGTGTCGCCCGGGTCGGCGCAGGTCAACGTCGATTTCCGCAACATGACCGCGAAGGCCGACGTCAACGTAATCGACGTCCCGTATTCCGATCTGGCCATCGATCCCCAGCGGGTGACCATCCACGAGGGACAACCGGTCCACTATCGGGTCACCGCGATGCGCGGCAATAACATGGTCGTGCTGACCCCCGAACAGGGGCTCACCCTGTCGACCAGCGAGCCGGCAGTCGCCGGGGTCGAGTCGGGTCTGGTGGTCCGGGGCCTTGCTCCCGGCCGCACGGCCGTGGTGGCTGCGCTGGGTGACCGGCGAGCGGAAGCCAGTCTGGCCGTCACGCCACGAGGCGAGGGGGTGGTGCCGTCGGTCATCGTTCCGGGCGGTCCCGGAGGACACACCGTGTACGCTCCGTATGTCCGCGACGGCGTTCACTACATCTATGATTCGGCGCTGGGGCGATACGTGATCGACGAGCGTTACCCGGGCGGCGGCGTAACGACGATTCCGACCGCCGCGCCGGTGGCGCTGCGTTTCGATCGCGAGGTGTTGCGGATGTCGCCGCGTAGTAGCGGGGCGGAGGTCCGCGTGCTGGAGTTGCTGGCTGACGGCACCTACGGGCGCGACGTGACGGCCGATCCCAACCTGGTGATCAGCGACCCGGGCGAAGTGGCCGAGTTGGATCGTTCGAGTGGGGTTCCCATCTTCCGGCCGCGTCTCTTGGGAAGAACGGAAGTTACCGCCCGACTGGGGGAACTATCCTCCGATGGTCCGCTGACGATCGACGTATCCAAGGAAGTGGTCGGGGCGTCCGGAATTGTCGTAACTCCCGATCCACTGGTCCTGTGGAAGGACGAGATTCGCACGTTCGAACGGGTCCAGATCGATCCGGGCGGGGGGCAGATACCGTTTGACGTCAACTACCGCGTCGACGTGCCTCCGGCCAACGGGATTGTCGGGCCCGATGGCAGCCGAAACCTGCGGGGATTGGTGCCCGGCTCGGCGCAGGTCACCGTCACAGTGGTCGACCCGCAAGGTGCCTACGACGGCCGTTCCACCACCGTGTTGGTCTATGTTACCGAGCCGGACCGGTTGTGGATTGAGCTGTCAAAAGCTACGCTACAGGTTGGCGAGACGGTCGAGGCCCGGGCCATGGCCCAAGCCGGCGACGGCACGCCCTACGAGGTACCGGTGCAGGTCGCCAGTTCGGACGAAACCGTGCTGGCTCGTGCCGGCACGTCGCGCAACCAGTTTGTCGCCCGGGCGTTCGGGGGGGCCCAAGTGTGGGCCGAGTTCCGCGGGCGCGAGGCGTCGGCCGACGTGAGCGTGACCGGCGGCCGTTTCCGCGACGTTCAAGTTCGTAAGGATATCAACGCCGGAGACGGCGATTTTGACGTCACCGTCGACGTAGCCTCCGCGACCACTGAGGGTACGATGGAATATCGTGTGTACATCCCCGGTCAACCGGCTCCAGACACCTGGGTCCCCGGCCAGATCGACGGCGACAGCCAAACGGCCGCCCTGGTCAGCCCGCGGATGCCGCAAGGCACGTTCAACACGCGATATCAACTGATCATTGAGGCCCGGCCGCAGGGTGGCACCGCAGTCCAACAGTATCCGTTTTCTTTCCGCATCCGAGGCGAAACGGTGAGAGAGTCGGAGAATTGAGATAATTGACGAGAAGGGAAACTGAATAGATGGCATTTCCAGACGATCGAGACAAATACTTGATCCGCCGGGCGGAGCAAGTCGAGCACTTGGCGACCGATTTGTGCGATTGGCTCTCGGAGTTCAATACGTCGCGGCACGAGCTCGACCTGCTGCCGATCGACGAGAGCGACGTATTCGACGTGTTCCAACTCCGCCGTCTGGCCAGCAACCTGTACAATTCGGCCCGCGTGCCGGTCGCTTCGGCGGTGTACGGGCCGTCGCAAGTGGGCAAGAGCCTGTTCATCGGACAGGTTCTTATTCCCCATAGCGAGTCGTACAGCCCGTTGGGTTGGGACGAGCAGCACGGCGAGCCGGCGTATTACAAGGATCTGTCGTTCGACAACGATCTCAACCCGCAGTGCGGCGCTCAGGAGGCGACCGCGTTGGTCACTCGCTTTACCACCAAGGACCGCATTGGCGACGGCGTGTCGCCGGAGTATCCGGTGGTGGCCAAGGCATTGACTCGGGCCGAGTGGATCCGCGTGCTGGCGCGTGGATTCAGCGGCGAGTGCGTCACGCCGAGCCACTCCTGGGACGAGCACCGCCTGGAGGGCCTCTTCGAGCAGCTCAACGAGCGGTACCGCGGCGAGCAGGTCGATCGCAAGTGGCGGATGGATCTTTTCGACGCCTACACGTACATGCGGGGCGTCGATCGACGGGGTTTTTCCGCCAAGGCTTCGATCCTCAACGGCATGCTCAGCCGGTATCCGCTCTCGGAGGAAGGATACGTAGCCGCGGCGGCCCATCTGTTCTGGGACGACTGGGACTCGCTGACCGGCCTGTTCACCAAGATCAACGACTTCCTGACCAAGCTGGCCAAACCGGTCGAGAAGGCCGTCGAAGCGGGGGAATTCGGCCACGTGCCGGGAATCCAGACCCATTGGGCCGGCATCCGCTTCCTTCTCGACAGCCAGCGGAAGAAGGTCCATCACAGTGCCGCGTCGAAGTGCTTCAGCAAGGTCGAATGGTCCGACTTCCAACTCAACGAGCGGGGAAGTTGGTACGTGCTGGAGTATTTCCCCAACAGCGGCGACGGAGACCTCGACCAGGAGATGCTCCAGGCGGCGATGCTCGAACTGGTCGTTCCCATCCTCCCCGACCGGCTCAACGAGGACTGGCGAAACGTCATCGCCCAGATGGACCTGATCGATGTACCCGGCATGCGCGCCGGACGTCAGGGCACCGAGGCCGGCAAACGGACCAGTGCCGACACGGCCGATGAACAGATGGAGATCGTCAAGCGGGGGAAGGTGTCGTACCTGTTCGAGCGTTATACCGAGGAGTTGCAGATCCAAACGCTGCTCTTGCTCCAGCGGGGCGGCAATCTCGAAGTCCCCGGCCCGATGAAAGCCCACGTCGAGATGTGGGGGAAAACCCGCTACGGGAAAGCCTGGCCCGCCAAGGTCAAGGAAGATCCGCCCGCCCTGTTCATCGGCATGACGGGAATCGACGAGGAATTCCGAAATCGCGAAAACTACGCCGACAAGGGGATCTACAACGGGCGACTCCGGCAGCTTTCCGACGCCCTCTCCTCGGTGGTCAACGATTTCGGCGGCCGCGGCAAGTACTTCACCAACACCTATCCCATCCGCTACCCGGGCACTTGGGACACCACGGAAGACCAGCGCCAGCGCGAGGATCCCGTCAAGTGGGAGCACGCCTGCACCGCGTTCATGGAGTCCGAGATGGTCGATCAGTACATGAACAACCGTCAGCAGCGATGGGAGGCCTCGATGCGCGACGGCGACGGCGGGCTCTCGCTGATCAGCGCCGGGTTCCGGCAGGTGACCACCGCCGAGGATAAGCAGAACCAACTACAAACGCAGATCAACGAAGTTCACAACCAATTGCTGCAACTGTCGCGGGGCTGGACCGTCGATCCCGACGCCAACGTCGACCGCGAGAAGCGGACGCGCGCGGCCAAACGAATGCTCGACTGGCTTCTGCGCGATGAGGCGGCCATCTACTACCGCGTCAACGCGCTCCAGGAATCGCTGGCCTTCAAGGAAGGCGACGAACTGGTCCTCTCCGATTGTGCCGAAGTCTCTCACAAGCGCCATGAAGATCCGTTGCCCAAGTCGCTTCGGGCCATCTTGAAGGAGTGGGGCAAACACGCGGTCCCCCAACGATGGAAAGAGTATTGCGAGGAACACGAAGACGGCGGACCCTGGTTGGACGCCGATGATTTCAGCGCCTTCGTCCGCTACTTCTGCGACTTCCTCTTCACCGACGGGGTGTTCGACGAACTGGCCAAGCGGCTGGAGCCGGTGGTCAATCTGAAGATCAACGACGAAGCGGCCCGGCGACGCATCCGCCGCCAGTATGTCCGCACGATCCTCAACGACTACGTGATGAATCCCGGTCCCGACATGTCGATCTTACGGGGCGAGGACGAAGCGGCCGACGAGAACGGCGACGAGGAAGAATTCAAGCGATTCGGATTGATGGGCAGTTTCGTGCGGCGCTGGACGAACCGGTTGCCCAAGATTCTTGCCGCCGGCGGAGGCGACCACGTACGCATCCCGCCCGGAAACGAGGAGTTGATCGAGATCCTCGAGCCCTTCGAGAAATAGCCGCCGATTCCTTCCCCCCGTCTTCTCGCCGGGAAGCGGGGGATTTCCAACACGAGAAACGTTCATTCAGATGCAATAGAGGCGAGTGACAGCCAATGCACGTACTGTTTGCCAACACGGGTGTTCAGGTCGTTTGCATTCCCTTGCGCGGCGGGGCACGGTTTTCCACCGCGCAGATCGGATACGGATGGCAGCGATGCCAGTGCGGCTCCGGACTGGAAGAAGACGACAACGCTACCGGGTATCCCTATATCCAGTGGCAGATCATCCAGTCGGGATCCACCCGGCTGTTTCTGGCCGTCGACACCACCTGCGGAGACCCGGACGTCGGGTTCTTCTGCGATGCCGGCAACCTCACCAAAGACTTCCACGTCCGCCTCGACGGGCTGCTGGACTTGCAGCGAAAGATCCTCAAGGGAGTGGGGTCGATCGAAGTGTGTATCCGGCCGGCCACGGCCAGCGCCGGCGACGCCAAACCGGTCCACATGGTCATCGACTTCGGCAATAGCCGCACCGGTGCTTTGCTCCTGGAACTGCTCGGCGAGATGGCCCAGACCCCGCAGATGATGCCCTTCGAGTTGGCCAATCGCTATCACCTCGACGCCTGGGACGAGACGGGCGAACACATCGACACGCCCTCGGCCCGGTGGTTCTCCTCCAAGACCTATTGGTGCAACACGCCCTACCGGCCGGCCATTCGCCAGAAGAAGATCGAGTATCGCACCGTCGAGCAACCCGAGGATTCCGAGGCCAAGAAGGGCTGGTTCGCGCGAAAGAACAAGAAGCCGAGACAGTTGAAAGTCGAGGTGATGGTCAACCCGCCGCTGTTCGACGATCTTTCGATGGTCCGGATGGGCAGCGAAGCCGACGACATCGCCCAGGTGATCCGCACCGAAGGCGATATTCGCATCGGCGTCAGTTCGCCCAAGCGCTATCTCTGGGCCGACGATTCGACCTGGCTACAGGGTGCCAACTGGCACATGGCCGATCCGGGTGACCGAGAGGGAACGAACGAGTACGCGGCGACGCTCAAGGGTCCGTTTCTGAAATACGTGCATGAAGACGACCGCGACTTCCTGGTCGCCGAAGACCAGCCGCGGGAAGCCGACTTTGCCACCGACACGCCCCTGATGCCCCGCCACGCGCCGCGGAGCATGATGACCGCCGCCCTTTACGAGTTGCTCTGCCAGGCGTACGCCTACTGCAATTCGATCACCTACCGCAACGCCACCGGCGACGCCGGACGCGCCCGCGAGCTGCGCACGTTGACACTGACCTTCCCCAGCGGGATGATCGAACCGGAACGCGAACGCTTCCGCCGCCAAGCGCAGAAGGCGATCAACATCTTTTCCCGAACTCTGGGCAAGACACAGACGGGCGAACCGGACCTCACCCTGAGTATCGACGAGGCCAGCGCCGTCCATCTGACGTACATTTGGAGCGAGTTGAAGATGCTGGGCCAGAATCCGCGGCTCTGGTTCTCCATGCTCCATCAGGACCGCGGCCAGCCGAAGAAGAAGGAAGCGCCGGCCGAGGAGCCCGAGGTCGCCGCCCCCGCCGCGCGGCGTCGCGCCGGCCGCGCCGGATTGCGTCGCCCCGGCGCGACGAAGCGGCGCGGTGTACCCGATCCCGAGGAACAACTCGACGATGCCAACGAAGTCCGCATCGCTTGCATCGACATCGGCGGCGGGTCGACCGACCTGATGATCGCCAAGTACAACTTCATCTCGAAGGTCGACGATTCGATCCTCGGCGAGGTCCTTCACCAGGACGGCATCAATCTGGCCGGCGACCAATTGGTCAAGCGGTTGCTCGAGACGCTCATTCTGCCAACCTTCGCCGACGCGCTGGGCCTGGAAGACGAGGATATTCGCTTTCTCTTCGGGCCGGAAGTGCCGCGAAATCGCGAGTTCCGCGCGCAGCGCATCAACTGGATCAACCGGCTCTTCGTGCCCCTGGCCCAAACGTATCTGAGCAACGCGGTCGACGAAGTCGAAGGCGAGCCGATCTCCCATCTCGACCCGAAGATCGTCGATCCGGCCGTGCTGGAATCGCTCGAAAACGTCTTCACCAAGCTCCACGGTCCGGGCTACTATACGGTGCAACAGGAACTCGATCTGGTCTACGACAAGGCGGAATTCGAGGGTGTGGTTCACGACGTGTTCGACGACCTGATCTACGACTTCTGCGAACGAATCGACAGCTACAATGTCGACGTCGTATTGCTGGCCGGCCAGCCGTCCAAGCTCAGCTACATCCAGCAGCTTGTGCGGATGTACCTCCCCCTTTCGCCGACCCGGATCATCCCCATGTTCAATCACTACGCCGGCAACTGGTATCCGTACCAGGACCCGCGGGGCCACAATCCGGGTGTCATCGTCGATCCCAAGAGCGCCGTGGTGGTGGGAGCGGCGGTCGATTTCCTCGCCCGCTACGGCAAGCTGCGGCAGTTCAAATTCGAGATGAAACCGCGAACCCGAAAGAATACGTATTACTGGGGCGTGATGACCGACGCCACCTCGGGGATTTCGCAACAGAAGGTTCTCTTCTCGGCCGCCGAAGAGGATGCCCCCGAGGAGATCACCGAGTTTGCCACCGGCGCCGAACGCGCGCTCATCGGCCGCAAGCTCAGCGGCAACGAAGACGCCCAGGCCTCGCCGGTCTACTTGCTGAAGATGGACCCCGGCGATCGGTATGGCAAGACGGAAGTGAAGATCAAGATCAAGCGTAAACCGGCCACGCCGGACCACGAGGAACATCTGGAAATCGATGCCGTCGAGGGGGTTGTCGCCGGCGAGCCGGCCATTCTCGAAGAAAACGTCCACTTCAACTGGCGCACGCTGGCCGACGAACGATACTACCTTGATACGGGCGGCCTGGACAATATCGAACTGGATCAATATCGCCAACTCGCGGGAGCGTAACACCATGGCGTTGTTCAGGAAACCGGAAAGGCCCGGCGATGGTCCCGAGGAAGGGGCCGTCGAGCACGTACGCGGCGGCGGCGTCGAACTGGCCGATCGCCCCAGTGGCGCCGATCCGCTCGGCGAGTCGTTGGCCACGGCGGGCCGGCAAATGGCCGACTATCTCGTCCAGCGCCTGTCGGAAGCGGCCCCGGACCCGTCGCCGGCGGCTCTCGAAGAGAAGATCGCTCACTTGACCGCCAAGGTGGAGGAGATGGTACGCTCCGCGCCTGCCGGTCGTTCGCTCCCCGTGGCATCCGCCGATCCTCTTCCCGACAAACTGCTGGCGCCGCTGCAAGAGAAACTCGACGAAATCAGCCAGACGTTGCGGTTGATCGTTCAAGCGGCGGGAAACTCCGACGCCGGTGGCAGTGGCTCGGGGAAAGCTGACGACGGTTCGGCCAAAGAGCTGCTGGCCGCCGTCAGCCAGCAGCGGGCCGACTTTGCCGACGGCCTGCGCCGCCTGCAGGAAAACGTGGCCAGCGATCTGAACCAACTTGCCGAGCAGTTGACTGCCCGAGACGAGGAAGAAGCCGCGCCGCCGGAGGATACGTCGCCGCAGTGGGAAGAGGCCGTCTTTGGTGAGCAGTTGATGGCCAACACGGCTCTCGACGGTCATCGGCGGATGTTGATCGAGCGGGTGCGGATCGGTGATCCCGGCGCGTGCTCGCTGGCCGGTCAGTTGCTGATCTATCGCTCCGCGCCTCCCGAACGTTTACCCCAGTTGCTCAAAGACCTGGGCGAAGCATATTATCGCTGGCATCCAAAGACGAGTCCCAGCACCGACGTGTTTGAAGAAGCCTTGGTCGAGTGGGTCCGAAAGCACAACGATGCGGCCGGCGTGCCCAACACGGTCGAACTGGTACATCCGGGCCAGCGGTTCGATTCCGGCCGCCACACGGCAACCAGCCGGGGCGGGGTCGAAATCACCGAAGTTCACGGATGGATCGTGCTTCGGGATAACGGCAAAGTCTTTTTCAAGGCGAGTGTAACCGCACGGTGACCGCGAAGGCGGGAAAGGCCCACATACGATGAAGACGTTTCGGTGCAGTAGTTGCGGCTTCGAGATTCAGCGTCCGACGCCGCCCCTGCAATGTCCGCAGTGCAACGCCAAGCGCATCGGCTTATTTCGGCCCGTCTCCCGGGACGCCCCGGCTCCGACACCGCCGGCTCAGACGCCAGTCGCCCCCCAGCCGCCCATGCCCGCCGGCGCGCCACCGCCTTCACCCCAGGCCCCCGCGCCTCAGCCGGCGCCCGCATCACGGCAAGTCGCCCCGGCACCTCCACAACCGGCTCCGCCAGCGCCCGCTCCACAGCCGGTGCCACAACCGCCCGCACCGCAGGCGCCCGCTCCACCGGCACCTACTCCGCAACCGGCTCCGCCAGCGCTCGTTCCACAGGCACCCGCGCCCCAACCGCCAGATCCCCAACCACAACCGGCTCCGCCGGCACCCGCGCCGCAGCCCGTTTCGCAACCGCCCGTTTCGCAACCGCCCGCTCCCCAACCACAGCCGACTCCCCAACAACCGGTAACTCCCGCGGCATCGCAACCGCCGCGAACGGCACGGCCACAAACCGCACCGCCACGTACGGAGTCGCCGCGAAGGGATCCGCCGCGGACCGACACCCCGCCGGCAAAGGCCGAGCCGGCCCCATCGGCCATTCCGGCGTGGGCTTCGCCGAAGAACGTTGCCCAGCCGCCGCGCGAGACCCGACCGTCCGGATCCGAACGCTCGTCGCGGCGTAGACCGAAATCCAGCCCCAAGGCGGGATCTAGGCCCGAACCAAAACCCGAACCGAAACCCGAACCGAAGCCCTTCCGTCGCCCGCGGCCCAAAGCGAAGTTAGCGCCCGATCAGTTGGCCTGGGCGTTTCCCGACCATACGACCAACCAGGCGTTGCTCAATTGCCCGGCGGTCGACGACCAAGGGCATATTTTCCTCTGCACCCAACAGAAACTGGTCGCCCTGGTCCTTCAGGAGCAGCAACCGAAGGTGCTTTGGGAGTATTTCCTCGGCAGCCACGTTCCCGGACCGGTCGTCCTGGGAAGCGACGGGAACATTCGCCTTCACTGCAACGAAGGCTATCTCCATTGCATCACGCCCGACGGCAAACAGGCCTGGACACCCGTTGAAGTGGGCGAACCGCTCGGCTGGGCGGCCCCGATCGTCGATTCGTCGGGTGGCACGCTCATCTCGGCCTACGATGGCGGGCTCATTCGCGTCGACCCCGAGGGCCGGATACCCACGGCCCGGTTTTTCCGCTCGCGGCAGAAGTTCGACTCGGCCGGCATCATCCACGAGGGCATTCTCTACATCGGATCCGAAACCGGTTACCTCTTTGCCCTGGGAATCGACGGCCGTCGCGCCGAGAACCTCTGGGATCAAGCTGCCGACTCAGGGTTCACCGGGTGGTTTATCAACTCGTCGCCCTTGGTGGTTCGCGGCTCGCAGATCGTCGTGGCCGCCCGGGATGAGATTCTCTACGGATTTGATCTTTCGGGTCGGCGAATCTGGGAAACGAAGGTGCCGGGCCTGATGATGGGCTCACCGGTCGCCGACCGCAACGGTCATCTCTACGTCGGCATCAGCCAGACCCGCCGTGGCCGCGAGGGACGGGGGATGTTGGTCTGCGTCGACGGCAACTCGCATCGCGTCCGCTGGCAGTACGACGCCACCGACATGGTCGAGTCGACCCCCGTGCTCGGCAGCGACGGCATCATCTACTTCGGCGACAACGCCGGTGTGATCCACGCGCTGGACGCCGGCGGATCGGCCCAGTGGACCGCCGAGATCGGCCCGGCGATTCGTTCCGTGGGAACCCTCATTGCCCCCCAGCGATTAGCCTTCGGCGCCGACGACGAGACACTGGTCGTCCTGAAGTGCTCCTCAGAAAGCCTCGACGCCGAAGGCTGGCCCAAAGCCGGCCGTACCCTGGGGCAATCGGGCGTAGTGTAAGGGCCCGGCGTGCGGCGTAGGCGTCGACTGGAGTCGCGCGTTCCGCGTTACCGCTCTGCAAGAAAAGCTGTCCCGTCTATGCCGATGCGCCGATGACTGTACACAAACACATCTCCGTTTCGGCGGGGACCTGGGGAACCCCGGACCTCCTGGTAGTTTGGCCCGGGCACTCGTACCCAGGCCAGACGGCCACCGCAACTCCGATCGGCACCCACAAACACCCCTCCTTCGGGCTATTCGTGCCCCTTCTAGGAAACTCTCGAAAAATGTGCCAGTCGTGGTTCCGCGCGGCGAGATCCGTTAGGATAATAATTTGGCACTAACCGACGCACCACACACACCCGCCTGCTGAACACACCCATGACTTCCGCGCGGGAGAGAGGAAATACGAGATGGACACGAAAGCGACCCGTCAGACAAGACGCGCCTTTCTCACCACGGCCGGTGCCGCCTGTGCCGCGCCGTACGTCATCACGTCGGCCGCACTGGGAGCCCCCGGCGTGGCCTCGGCCAGTAATCGGATCACCACGGCGTTGATCGGATCCGGCGGTAGGGGTCAACAGATCATGGCCGGCGGCGATAAGGTGATTGCCGTCTGCGACGTCGACGCCACGCACCGGGCCGCGGCCAAGGCGTCGATCGACAAGATGGCCGGCAACACCGACTGCGCCGAGTACGGTGATTTTCGCGAGGTGCTCGACCGCGACGATATCGACGGCGTCGTCGTTGCCACGCCCGACCATTGGCATGTGTTGATCGCGGCGGCCGCCATTCGCGCGGGCAAGGGCGTTTACTGTGAGAAGCCGCTGTCGTATAACATTCGCGAAGGACGTCTGCTGTCCGACCTCGTGGCGCGCTACAACGGCATCCTCCAGGTCGGCTCGCAGCAGCGCACCATCGAGAAATTCATCAAGGCTTGCGAACTGGTTCGCAACGGGCGGATCGGCGAGTTGCAAAAGGTGCAGGTCCAGATCCTCGCCCGACCGGGGAGCGATAACGCCTGGCGGCCGCGACCGATTCCGCCGGAGTTGGACTGGGACATGTGGCTTGGCCCCGCGCCCTACTCGCGTTACCAGCCGGACCGGGTCCATTACAAGTTCCGCTTCGTGAGCGATTTCTCCGGCGGCGACGTGACCAACTGGGGCGCCCATCATCTGGACATCGCCCAGTTGGGGATCGGTGCCGACGGCTCGGGACCGATCTCCGTCGAGGGAACCGGCAAGCACAACACGGGCGGAATTCACGACACGTTTTACGATATCAACCTCGACTTCAAATATGCCAACGGCGTAACGCTTGAGTTCCGTAGCGGCGGCAACGAGATGAAGACCGGCAACGTGCTCTTCCAGGGCAGCGAAGGCTGGATTCGCGTCAGCCGCGAGAGTATCGACGCCAGCCCCAAATCGCTGCTCGACTCGCGTATCGGCCCCGACGAGATTCACCTCGGACCGACCGGCCAGGGCGGCACCCACATGGGCATCTGGCTGGAGTGCGTGCGAAACCGAAGTCCCAAACACCTCAACGTACCGGCGGCGGTCGGCCACGGCTCGGCCATCGTCTGCCATCTGGCCAACATCTGCATGGAGTTGGGCCGTCCGCTCAAGTGGGATCCGGCGGCCGAGCAGTTCATCGACGACGATATGGCCAACCGGATGACTTGGCGCGCGATGCGCACGCCGTGGAAACTGTAAGGACATCAAACCATCTTGGGTGCCTGGGGTCGAGATGCGAGGAACGAGCAGCGAGCCCCCAGTTGGCGAATTACTGGGGGCTCGGCGTTCGTTCCTCACGGCTCGACCCCAGGCACCCGCTTCGGAACATTTTCCTAGGAGATGACCATGGCCCGCTCACGAATCGTAACGCGTCGGCGTTTCCTAACCACCGCCGCGACGGTGTGCTCCACTCCCCTGGTCCTGCCCGGGCTGGTCATGGGCTTGGAGGACCGGCCGGCGCCCAGCGAGCGAATCACGACCGGCTACATCGGCGTCGGGCCGCGAGGGCTGCTGAATGTTCGCGAGCAACTCACATGTGCCGATGCCCAGGTGGTGGCCATTTGCGATGTGTGGAAGCACTGCCGCGATCGGGCGAAGCTGACGGTCGACAATCATTATAAGAACGCCGACTGCAAGACCTACGTCGACTTTCGCGAGATTCTCGGCCGCGACGACATCGACGCCGTGGGCATCGGCACGCCCGACCATTGGCATGTACCCATCGCCGTAATGGCCGCCAAGGCGGGTAAGGATGTGTCGGTCGAGAAGCCGTTGGGCGTGAGCGTCGAGGAAGATCAGATCTGCCGCGAGGTGATGAAGCGTTACGATCGCGTCTTCCAATACGGCACCGAAGCCCGGGCGCAACACGCTTGCCGGTTGGGAGCCGAGTTGGTGCGAAACGGCCGGATCGGCAAGATCAAGGAGATTCGCGTCAAATCGCCCGACAGTCGTGGCGGCGGATCGCGCGTGGCCAAACCCGTGCCGCCCGAGTTGGACTACGATCTCTGGCTTGGCCCGGCGCCATGGCGGCCTTACTCGGGCTGTCCCAATGGCGGCAACGGCTGGTATCACGTCTACGATTACGCCCTGGGCTTTATCGCCGGGTGGGGAGCCCATCCGCTGGACCTGCTGGTCTGGGCGTTCGATACCCATCTGGCCGGCAATTGGGAAGTCGAGGGGACCGGAGTGATTCACGCCACCGGCTGTAACGACGCGGTGACCAAATTCGACGCGACCATCAACTTCGCCTCCGGCGTAAGGATGAACTACTGGGCCGCCGGACTGCCCAAGGACGAGCATCCGCGACTCAAGGGCCTGGGCAATTACGCCCAAATCATCGGCGAGGACGGCTGGATTGCCATCTACTACGCCAACATGATGTGCGAACCCGAGTCGATCAAAGCCGATCCGCTGGGACCCGATGACCTGCGCCTGACGGTAAGCGCCGGCCAGGAGCGCAACTTCATCGAGTGTTGCAAGACTCGCCAAACGACAGTTGCCCCCGTCGACGACGCCGTGCATAGCGATCTGATCAGCCACATCTGCGACATCGCGATCCGTGCCGAACACAAGATCACCTGGGATCCGGTGAAGGAAGAAATTGTCGGTGATGCGGAAGCTTCCGGGCGACTTTCCCGTGCCATGCGCGACCCTTGGAGACTGTAGAACCACGCGACCACGGCCCCACACGTTGAACCAGTTACGGAGAACCCGTCATGAGGCAGCCCGACAATCGGCCCGGTAACCGGCGGCAGTTCATGAAACGGACGGCTGCCGCGGGAGTTCTCTCGGCGGCCCCGTATGCCATTTGCTCAAGGGCCCTGGGCACTCAGGATACACCTCCGGCCAGCGACCGCATTACCGTCGGTTTCATTGGCGTGGGTGGGCACGGCATCGGACGAAACTTGCGGATGTTCCTTCCCCAGAAGGATGCCCAGCCGGTCGCTCTGTGCGACGTCGACCGGCGGCAGATCGGCAAAGCCCTGGGCGTCGTGCGGCAGCGCCACGGGCAGGACTTCACCTGCCAGCAGACCCAAGACTGGCGCGAGGTGATCGCCCGCGACGATATCGACGCGGTGATGATCTCGACGCCCGACCACTGGCATGTGCCGATGTCCGTGGCGGCTATTCGCTCGGGCAAGGACGTGATCTGCGAGAAGCCGACACTCACACTGGCCGAAGGCCGGGTGTTGGCCGATACGGTTCAGCGGTACAAGGCCGTCTTTCAACTCTCGACCGAAGACCGCTCGCTGGCCGTCTACCATCGCATGGCCGAGTTGGTGCGCAACGGGCGAATCGGCAAGTTGGAGCGTATTTTCGTCGGACTCCCCGGCGGCCCCGGCAACCCCGGCGATCCGAATCCCAAGCCCGTGCCCGAGGGGTTCGACTACGACATGTGGCTGGGCCCCGCGCCGTTGATCCCCTATCGCCACGGACTGCACATGTTCCACTGGCGGTGGAACCGGGATTACTCGGGCGGACAGATGACCGACTGGGGGGCTCACCTGTTGGACACGGCCCAATGGGGCAACGACACGGAACGCACGGGTCCGATCGAGATCGAAGGCACGGGCACGCGTCACGAAAAGGGCCTGTACGATACGTTCCACCGGTACGACGTTACCTGTAAATATGCCAACGACGTGGAGATGCGGATCAAGGGCCAACACCCGGCGCTACGGTTCGAGGGGACCGAGGGTTGGCTGTTCAGCGACGGCTGGATCGGCAAACTGCAAGCCAGTTCTCCGGAGATTCTCAACAGCGTGATCGGGCCCGGCGAAACACATCTATTTACCAACCCACAGGGCGAACATCGCAACTTCCTCGACTGCGTGAAGAGCCGCCGCGACCCCTATTTCCCCGCCGAAATCGGCCATCGCTGCTGCTCGGTCGCGCATCTGGGCAACATTGCCATGGAACTGGGACGCAAGCTGCGGTGGAATCCCGAGACCGAGGAATTCCTCGACGACGACACGGCCAATCGGATGCGCAGCCGTGCGATGCGCGAGCCGTGGGGACTTTGATAAAGCGGAAAGCGGAAAGCGGAAAAAAAGAAAAGGACACGCGAGACATGGCGGAAGATACGGACGGTGGGGATATCCAGGAAGTGCTGACGGGACTGCAACGGGCTTATTGGCAATTCGACGCCGATGAGAAGGGCCGGTTGTTGGAGAAGGGTCTCGACGGGCTCTCCTGGACCGAAGCGCTGCGGCTACACCAACTCTGTTGTTTGGAGATGCTTCAGACGGAGCGAGGGAAGGCCGAGTTGGAGGGTTCCATCGGTGAGGAAACATGGAACCTGATGGATGATTGTCCGTTGGACTTCTGGCCGGACCTGTTGGCCCGTCTGGTATCCGCCGAGAGTCCCTATCGCCCGCGGACGTGTTTCGTTTGGCAGGGTGAGCCGGGTGCGTCGGAATCGAACGATCCCGACCTGAGCGGATTGCTCTGCAACGCTTCGCTCACCCATCTCGGGGCGCTTGAAGTGATCCGTCTCGATGCCGACCGGCAACCAGCGGCGGTGGCGTTCGTGGGGCTCGACGAACTCAAGGGAATCGGCATGGGCCCCGCCGCGATGTTCCGCGCCGCCATGCTCTTTCGTGACGACCGGAGCGAGGACGAACTGGTCTGGTTACCCCTGCTCTACGGCACAAGCTGGTATTCCGGGCCGGAGGTCGACCGCGATGCAAGCCTGACGCGATTCATCGGGCTGATGGAAGCCCCGACGATCCAGTTGGGGTTTGGCATCGGCATCGGCCACCAGGACTTCATCCTCGGCGACGAGAAGTCGCGCACCGCCATGTTCGGGTTCGCGTCGGTCGGCGAGGTAATGGTGCCGCTGGAGTTGACGGACCCCAAATTCGACGCCAAATGCCGCGCCCGTGGGCTGGACCCCGACAAGATTCGCCAACAAGCCGAGGCAGAAGGAACCCCATGATCTCACCCGTGCTAACACGCTCCATGCAATACGGCCGGCGCCGTTTCCTCCGCGAAATTGCCGCTGTCGCCGCCGCCGGTCCGCTGGTAATACCGGCCCGCGCACTGGGCGCCGAGGACACGGTCGCACCGAGCAATCGCATCGCGTTAGGGTTCATCGGCATCGGCATGATGGGACAGGGGCATCTCCGTCACTGTCTCCACTCTCCCGAGGCGCACGTCGTGGCCGTCTGCGACGTCGACCCATGGCGTCGCGAAAATGCCAAAGAGGTTACCCACCAGAGCTACGCGG
Organism: uncultured Planctomycetaceae bacterium; assembly: GCA_964444795.1. Taxonomy (GTDB): domain Bacteria; phylum Planctomycetota; class Planctomycetia; order Pirellulales; family Thermoguttaceae; genus JABMRP01. Next base: position 3,015 of record CAYUIQ010000108.1, on the reverse strand, counting down.
CCAGCCGGCCCGGCGGATCGTATCAAGGGTGCATGGCCTATAATGACCTGCGAGATCTGCTCGCCCGCCGGGACGTCGATGCGGTGGTGATCGCCACCGGCGACAACTGGCACGGCACGGCCACGGTGCTGGCGGCCAAGGCGGGTAAGGATATCTACTGCGAAAAGCCCGCCTCCAAGACGATCGCCGAAGCCCGGGCGATGATCGACGCGGCGCGGCGCTACGATCGGGTGGCACAGATCGGCCTGCAACAGCGATCCACGCCCGAGTTCATCAAAGCCTGCCGGCTGGTTCGCACGGGAGCGATCGGCAAGGTGCGGTCCGTCCACGTAGGTTTTCCCGGCACCAGTACCGACGTGAATCTCCCCGGCCAGCCCGTGCCCGACGGGTTGGATTGGGACCAATGGTTGGGCCCCGCGCCGTGGCATCCATTCAACGGTCGTTTCCATATCGCCGGGCGTCCGCCGCACGTGGTGCCGTGGCATTTCTGCCGCGATTTCGGCGGTGGCAATCTGACCAGCAACGCGGTCCACGCCTTCGACGTCGTGCAATGGGGGCTCGGCATGGACCAAAGCGGCCCGGTCGAAATTATCCCGCCGGAGACGGGCCGCGTGCCCGTGCTCACGTACAAATATGCCGACGGTGTCGAGTTGGAAGTCAATCGGACGTTCAACCAACAGTCGCGTCCCGTGCCCGAGGGGTGGAATCCGAAAACGCGGATCCAAAACTTCGGCGCGTTGTTCGTCGGCAGCGACGGTTGGATCCATGTCGGCCGGGGCGGCTATCTGGATAGTTTTCCCAAGGCGATCATCGGGCAAACCGAAAACGATCCCGAGGCGCGCCGTTCGGTGGACGGTCACCATCAGAATTGGTTTCGGTGTATTAAGACCCGTCAGCGACCGGCGTGTGACGTGGCGGTCGGCTGCCGATCGACGATCGTTTCCCACACCGGCTGCATCGCCCATTGGACCGGCCAGGCCCTGCAATGGGACCCGGTTGCGGAAGAGTTTATCGGCAACGACGGGGCGAACCGTTTGCGTCGCCGGGCGATGCGCGGGAGGTGGAGGGTGTAGAAAAGGTAGCTGCGATCGCCAGACCGTGGGTCGAGCGCATCCCGCCGTCTGGCGACGGTAGCTACCATGAGGCGGAGCGTTTACCACCGAAAAAGCGCGAGGATTTTTTGCCACCGCGCGACCCGGGGGATGCAACCCCCGCGCCGTGGTGTTGGTTGGAGATGGTCGAAGGTGTTTTTGAGTAGAATACGCGAAGATGGCCGATTTTCCCTTTTTTCCTGTCCAAACCGTTGCCGACTTGCTATCGTGATAGGAACTCCTTCGACTTTTTTGCAACGGTATCACAAAGGAGAGTTTCACCGTGAGCCCTAGGAATCGTCAACTCACGCGCCGGGCGTTCGTCCGGGGAGCGGGAGCCGCGCTGGCGGCACCTTACGTGATCACCTCCGCGGCGCTGGGCAACCAGGACAAGCCGGCGGCCAGCGAGCGGGTGACCATGGGGATCATCGGCTGTGGCGGCCGGGGGAGCCACGACATGGCTTCCTTCATGAGCAACGCCGACGTGCAAATGGTCGCCTCGTGCGACGTGGTCAAGCTCAAGCGCGACGCCGCCAAGGCCAAGATCGACCGACAATACGGCGGCGGCGTCTGCAAGACCTACCGCGATCTGCGCGAACTGCTGGCGCGCGATGATATCGACGCCGTGCTGATCGCCACCGGCGACAACTGGCATAGCACGGCGGCCATCCTCGCGGCCAAGGCCGGCAAAGACATGTACTGCGAGAAGCCGATGTCCGTGGCCGTGACCGAAGGCCGGGCGCTTTGCGACGCGATGGAGCGTTACGGAACGATCTTCCAATGCGGCACCCAGCGCCGTAGCGTCCCCCGATTCGCCTACGCGGTGGAATTGGCCCAAAGCGGCAAGCTGGGCGAACTCAAGACCGTCTACGCCGAGAAAGCGCCCGCCGAGTGGTTCAAGTTTCACCCCTACATGACGTTCCCCGGCATGCCGGAACCGGCGAAGGAGATCTGCGATTGGGACATGTGGCTGGGTCCCGCGGCCTGGCGACCGTATAACCCCAAGTATATGTCGCGCCAGTTTTGGATGGCCAGCCTCGACTTCTCCGGCGGGATGCTGACCGAATGGGGTAGCCACACCGTCGATCTCTGCCAATGGGCCAACAACGCCGACGACACGAACCCCGTCGAGTTCGAGTTGGCCGAAGGCACCGTAATCGCCCATTACGCCAACGGGGTGAAGTTGGTCTTCGAGGACGGCAAGTGGCCGTTGCACGTGCGGTTCGTGGGCACCGAGGGTTCGATCTACGTCGACGACGACGGCAACATCAAAGCGGAGCCCGAGTCGCTGCTGGCCGATAAGAAGTTCGGCAAGGGATACCCGCAGGCCAACCACGTGCGGAACTTCATCGATTGCTTCAAGAGCCGTCGGCGTCCGATCGCACCGGCCGAGGGCGCCCATCGGGCCAACTCGACCTGCCAGATCGCCAATATCTGCATACAACTCGGCCGCAAGCTGAAATACGATCCGAAGACCGAGCGATTCGTCGGCGACGAGATGGCCGATCGAATGCTCGATCGAACCATGCGCGAGCCGTGGGGACTGTAATCATATCGTACGAACCACCCCCGCGGCCATACCAACGTGGAGAACCTTACCATGACACGAAGCGGAACCATGACCCGGCGCGAGATGCTGAAGCTCGCCGGCGGAGCGACCGCTACGGCGGCGATCGCCCCTTATGTGATTACCTCGACGGCCCTGGGCAACCAGGACACGCCGCCGGCCAGCGAACGGGTAACCGTCGGCATGATCGGTTGCGGCGGTCGCGGAAGCGGCGTTTTCAATAACATCATCGGCAGCGGCGGCCAGCCGATCGCGGTGTCCGACGCCTGGAAAGACCGCCGCGACAAATGGGCCGAGCGGATCAAAGGCACGGCCTACGCCGATTTTCGCGAGATGCTCGCTCGTGACGATCTCGAC
>CAYUIQ010000107.1:0-27847 GCA_964444795.1 uncultured Planctomycetaceae bacterium | reverse complement strand
AGCGCAGCGAGCCCCCAGAACACGCGGCTCTGGGGGCTCGCTGCGCTCGACCCCAGGCACCCAACCGACTTCATCAACGGGCTGCCAAACGGCCCTACGCCTCGTCGATAATCTCCAACCCCAGAGCCTTGCCGAATTCGGCCAGCGGATCGCGGACATCGCCGTAGACGGTGACCCGGTGCCAGCCGAACAAGTCCCATTGGTCGAAAAGCTTGCCTACGTCGCCGCGGACTTCGCCGATCAGCTTGGTCCGGCAGCCGTGCTCGCTGTCCAATGTTCCCACCGCCTTGGCCTGATGGATAATCAACTGTTTTCGGGCGATGTTGGTGCGGAAAGACGTCGTCATGTAGCCGGCCGGTAGCAAGGCTTCGGTACACGCACCACGCGGATCTCGGTTGTGCAGCGTGCGGATCCGAAAATCGCTCGACGCGCCCTCGGTCCCGAACGCCTTGGTTGTGGCCACGCAGTGGGCGTAGACGATCTGATTTTTCGACGTATCCAGAGCCGGGTCGGAGACGAAGCCGGGCCGGCCGGTGAGGATTCGGGCCATCAACATGCTGATCGTATCGTCAGGCTGTGCCTCGCAGACCCCCTGTCCGCCGTCGTTGAGAATCTGCTGAAACCCGAGGCACGGATAGGCCGGCAGCTTGCCGCTGGCAAATCCGCCCAGGCAGTTCATGGTCACGGTGTCGGTGCCGTATTTCGCCAGCAACTTGAGCGTGGCCAGATAGACGCCGCCCGCGGTGTCGATCGCCTCCGGGGCCGGCTCCATGACCTGCTTGGCCTGCTTACGCCATCGCCCGCCCCACTGGCTCGCCTCGTCGCGATCGACTTTCTCGTAAAGAGCGCCCAGTTCCTCGAAGCCGATATAGCGTGCCTTGGCGCCGAGAAAACTCCGCTCTTGCCCCGGTCGGCCGGAACCGACGATCAGAAACTGCGATTGGCCGAACCGCTTGACACACTCGCCGATCTCCGTCAGAGCAACCGGATCGTCGGTACATCGCATCGGGCCGGTTTTGGCGAACGTCTGCCGATACACGTCGTCGCACCGCCGGGCAAACGTCTCCGGCGTGGTGCCCGGCTTGCGCACATCGGCAAACTGCCGGGCGACGGTGACCAGATCTTCGAGCCGGGTGGTCGACACGGCGGCTACGGGGATTTTGCGGCTGCACAACTGGCTGTAGCGAATAAGAAACACGCCCGAGCCGCCGAGGAATTCATCGGCCAGCAGCATCGGCTTACCCAGTTGACCGATCTGATTCACGACGCCCCCGAGGCCCCAATCCAACGTGATCACATAGACGAGATATCCGTCGACGTCGTCCTTCATGGCAATCGCCGGCTGTGCATCGGCCGCCTTCTCAACGGTCACCGGGACAAACTCGACGCCCGGGCAACCCGCCTCCAACAGCGAGAGGATTTCCCGCTGGCGGCCGGCCGCATCGAACTTCGGATAGGGCCAGATCTCGCGGAAGTTGGTATTGGCGAGAAAAACGGCAGCGACACGGACCTTCTTTTTGTCCTCTTCGGCCCCGCCAGCCGCCGACAGCGACCCGAGCGAACCGGCCATCGCGGCCGCCGCGCCGAAACGATGAAGGAAACGCCGCCGATTGACGGCGTGGCAACATCCGTGACACGAAACTGGGGCGTGGCACCGGCACATGGGTTTTCTCCTGCTAGGCCAAGGTTCCTCGCGTGACTCGATTCCAGTCACGACCTCGGGCCATTATCGCCGCCGGGTGCCGAGGGTGCAAGATTCTTGGGGGCCCATCGGATTCTTGTCGTAGCGGCCCACACGTCGTGTGCCGTCCATCGGCGAAGACGCTGGACACGATACCTTGTTGGGATCGCCGGTTAGGACGGGGTCTTCCCGTCGCCTGCGATGGGGCACAAAATTGTCTCCCAATCTCGATGCGCCATTGTTTCATTGAGGAGAAAAGTCGATAATTGGGGGCATTCGGCATCGACTCTCCCCCTCCGGAAGGACATGCATGCCTTCAGCCGAGGGGAGGCATTGCCGATCGTTCGGCCGTACTGCGTCCCTCGCGTCCCCGTCGACAGGGCGCGGGTCAATCCTGCAAGGAGGAGTTCGACGTGTTTGTCTGGGTTTTCCATCGAATCAGCGGCCTGCTGCTGATCGGCTTCCTCGCCGTTCAGATTTTCACCGGGTTCTATCAGGCCAGCAAGGCCAGTGGCGGCCTGATTGATACCTTCCAGGATCTGCACAAACACACCTGGCTCAATTGCCTGATGGTGTTTCTCGTCATCTTTCATGCCCTGTATGGTATCCGCACGATCCTAATGGACTTGGGAGTTTGCCGCGAGAAAATGTTGTTTTGGACGTGTACGGGCGTGGGAAGCGTCCTGTACGCCGTCTTTCTGGTCCTCTTTCTCAAGCTGGTTGCCGCATGACCGAGCACGACATCATTGTGGTAGGAGGCGGCCTGGCAGGACTACGTGCGGCCGTGGGACTCGCCGAGCAGTGGGACGTGGCCATCGTTTCCAAGGTGCATCCGGTTCGCTCCCACTCCGGCGCCGCGCAAGGCGGAATGAACGCCGCACTAGGCAACGCGCCCGAGGGCCGCGACGACTCGCCCGAGCAACATGCCTTCGACACGATCAAGGGAAGCGACTACCTGGCCGACCAGGGGTCCGTGTTGACGATGTGCCAACTCGCCCCGGAGATGGTCTACGAATTCGAGAGTTGGGGGGCGCCGTTTAGCCGGTTTGAAAACGGCTCAATCGCCCAGCGGCCTTTCGGTGGCGGCGGATATGCTCGTACCTGCTACGCCTCGGACCGCACGGGGCACGTTCTGCTGCACACGCTCAACGAGCAGGCGGTCAAACGGGGCATTACCGTCTACGACGAACGGGCCGTCATGCGCATGGTCACCGTCGACGGCATGTTTCACGGGCTGATCGCTTATAACATCAAGACGGGACGGCTGGAGACTCTGGCCGCCAGATACTGCGTGCTGGCCACCGGCGGCTACGGACGCGTGTATCGCAATTCGACCAACGCGCTGATCAACACGGGCAGCGGCATCGGCACGGCCATCCAGGCGGGCGTCCCGCTGATGGATCTCGAATTCGTGCAGTTCCACCCAACCACGCAATTCGGCACCAACATCCTCATTACCGAAGGCGCACGGGGCGAAGGCGGTTATCTGGTCAACAACGAAGGCCGGCGATTTATGGAGGACTACGCGGCCGGGTCGATGGAGTTGGCCCCACGCGACATCGTCGCCCGATCGATCCAGACCGAGATCAACGAGGGTCGCGGCTTTCCCGGCGGATACGTGCAGCTCGATCTGCGCCATCTAGGGGCCGAGCGGATTCTCAAGCGGCTGCCCGGCATTCGCGAGATCAGTATCGACTTCGGCGGGATCGATCCGATCGAAGGGCCGATTCCCGTCCAGCCGGGCCAACATTACTCGATGGGCGGAATCGACACCGACCCAAGCGGCAAGACGGCCGTCGACAACTTTTACGCCGCCGGCGAATGCGCGTGCGTGAGTGTCCACGGCGCCAATCGGCTCGGCGGCAATTCGCTGTTGGATACGGTCGTCTTCGGCCGCGTGGTGGCCGAAGCAATCAACGGCCGGAAGGCGGAGACCGACTTCCGCCCGAGCCAGGCAGCGGTGGAAGAAGGATTGCAGGAAGAGACCCGCTGTATCGAGCGTCTGCTCGGGCAACGCAACGGACCCGCGGCCTACGAAATTCGCGAGGCTTTACAGAACGTGCTGACCGAGAAGGTGGGCGTGTTTCGCACCGAATCGGAGATGGCCGAGGCGGTCGAGCGGATCGTCGAGCTTCGCGGGCAGTACAAGACGGTCGGCTGCGGCACACCGCTGGCGCCGTTCAACTACGAGATTCTCAATCTGCGCGAGTTGGAGAGCCAACTGCTATTGGGCGAGATCACCGCCCGGGGAGCGCTGGCCCGGCAGGAAAGCCGCGGTTCGCATTCTCGCACCGATTTCACCAAACGCGACGACGCCAACTGGCTCAAGCATACGATTGCCCAACTCGACGGCGACCAAGTAAGACTATCGCACAGCGACGTGGACATCAGCCTCCACGAACCCAAGGAACGCACATATTGATGATGGTTCGTTTCGAAATCCTCCGCTACGACGCCACGACGGGCGATCCGCCCCGATTTCAGGCTTATGAGATCGAGGCCGGACCCAACATGTCGGTGCTCGAAGGGCTGCTGAAGATCCAAGATCGGCAGGACCCGTCGCTGGCCTTTCGCTACTCGTGCCGCGGGGCGATCTGCGGTTCGTGCGCAATGTCGGTCAACGGCCGGCTGGACCTCGCCTGTCGCGTGCTGATGAAGAACCTGCACACCGATCGCGTGGTGGTCGAGCCGCTGCCGAATTTCGAGGTACTGAAGGATCTGGTCGTCGACATGGACCCGTTTTGGGACCGCTACGAGCGCGTTCGCCCTTGGCTACATGCTGAAATCGCCGACGGCCGGGAAAGCCGGATGAGCGACAAGCAACGCGCGAAGATCGACCAGTATGTCAACTGCATTCTCTGCGGGCTGTGCTACGGGGCGTGTCCGGTGATGAAGTCGAACCCCGAGTTCACCGGCCCGGCGATGCTCTCGAAACTCAACCGCTTTCTGTCCGACTCGCGGGAAGACCGCGACGGCACGACGCTGGAGCAGGAAGACTCGCACGAGGGAGCCTGGGGCTGTCACACCATTACCCGCTGTATCGACGCCTGCCCCAAGAACGTTCGCCCCACCGACGGCATCGAGAGCGTGCGACGGAAATTGCTGGTCCACAAGTTCAAAAAGCTCTTTGGAAGGGCCCGATGAAGATCGACGAATCGTACATCGTGCGGCGCAAGTTTCTTTGCGGGATGCTCGGCGGAGGCGCCGCGGCGATGGGCGCCGCGGCGGCCGTTCCGATGGCCTACTACGCGGGCAATCTGTGCGACAACCCGCCGCCGGACTATATCGTCCTGGAGAAGGCCGACTTCGACCTGGAGCCGGGCCAGTCCAAGACGCTTGCCTACGGCAACCTGCCCGTGCTGTTGTTGAGGGCGCCCGAACCGGGCAGTGAGTTGAAGGTGTTCAACGCCAAGTGTACGCACCTCGACTGCAACGTGATGTACGAGGCGGGCGAAAACCAGGACATGATCTATTGCCGCTGCCACAAGGCCCACTACAACCTCGACGGGACCGTGCATGACGGGCCGCCGCCACGGCGCCTCGCGGAATTCTTCACTAAACCGCTTGGTGACAAGCTGGTCGTTGCCCTGGAGGAGGCGAACCTTGACAAAGCTTCGTGACCATCTGTCGCCGGAAGCACTCCGCGCGAAAACCACGGCATGGTTCGGCCGGCGAATCGATCTCTCAGGCCTGATTGCCCTGGCCGCCAAGAAGACGGTCCCCATTCATCGGCACAGTTGGATCTACCTGCTCGGCGGCGCGGCCCTGTTTCTGTTGATCCTGCAGGTGGCCACCGGCTGCCTACTGATGCTCTATTATCAACCCGGCGAAGCCACCGCGTACGAGAGTATCGAGAAGATCACCGGCGACGTACCCTACGGTTGGCTCGTGCGCGGCGTGCATGTCTGGTGCGCCAACCTCTTCATCGTGACCGTCGTGCTCCACTTTCTCACGGTGCTCTTCGCCCGGGCGTATCGCAAGCCGCGCGAGTTGACGTGGCTCACCGGCATGGTGATGTTATTCCTGACGCTGGGGCTCGGTTTCAGCGGCTACCTCTTGCCGTGGAACGAACTCTCGTTCGCCGCCACGCGCGTGGGCACGGATATCCCCGGCACGATTCCGGTGGTCGGCGATCTTGTGGTCCACGTACTGCGCGGCGGCGAGGAAGTGACCGGCGAGACGATCACCCGGTTCTTTGCCGCCCATGTCATGATCCTTCCCATGGCCATGGGAGCGTTCTTGCTGGTTCATTTGGCGCTGGTTCAAGCCCAGGGGATGAGCGTTCCGCTGGGCACGCCCAAGGAGCGGATCACCGATCAGCGGCCGTTCGTCACCGAATTTGCCCTGATCGACGCCTGTGTGTGGCTCGTCTTGCTGGGCACGGCGGTCACGCTGGCCGTCTTTCTCCCCGCCGAGTTGGGCGCCAAAGCCGATGTGCTCAAGCCACCGCCCGAGGGGATCAAGCCCGAGTGGTACTTCCTCTTCATGTTCAAGACGTTGGAACTGATGCCCAAGACGCTCGGCATCGGGCTGTTTGCCCTGGGGGCGTTGTTCTTCGTCGCGGTGCCGTTTCTCGATCGCGGCGCCTCGGCCGAGAAGCCAAGCCCCCGGTTCACGATCGTTTTCCTGGCGATGATCGCCTACGCGGCGGCCTTCGAGCTATGGTCCGCATGGCCCTCGATTTGGGCAACGATACAGGCGATTTGGGCAACGATACGGGCCTGGTGGTCTCCCGTCGCCGAAACGGTCGTCGCCGAAGCCGCCGACGAGCATCGCTTCCGCGTGTCACGCAGCATCGTCTCGCTATCGATGTTCTGGGCAGTGATCGGCTTTATGGTTTTCTACCTGCGGCAACTTCTGCGCGCCAACACGCACGTCCGCAAGCTCTACCAGGATGTGCCGCCGAAGAAATGACTTTGTCCCGCCCGCTTGGCGGGGAGAAAAGGCGATTGTCGCGAGGGCTAAACGGCAAATCCACCCTATCCCGCCCATCATCCGAACGTTCGCCAGATTCAAGGGAAAGAATCGCCGCAATCTGTGCCGATGCTAACGAATAGTCGGATTATAGCGACTGTTTCTGAACAATCGATCGTAACGCTTGGGGGGATCATGAAGGCACGCTCAGTTGTGCTGCGCGCCTTGGGAATCGCGTCGCTTGGGCTCTTGCCGTGGGTTGTCTCGCCGTCGCCAATCGCAGTGGGGCAGGCCCCTGCCGCGGGCGTTCTATCGACCGACCAGTTCCCCGCTGCCGGTGGCGTGCCGCTGGCGGAACTGGTCGCCACGGTGCGGACAAACAACCCCGAGATTCAAGCAGCCCGGTATCAGGCCCGCGCGATGCACGCGCGCGTCCCGCAGGTCGCCTCGTTGCCCGACCCGCAATTGATGACGACCGTCTTCTTCGAGTCGATTCAGACGGCCGCCGGTCCGCAAGAAGTGATGCTCAGCCTGTCGCAGCGTTTTCCCTGGTTCGGGAAGCTCGACGCGCGGGCACAAATGGCCTACTACGATGCCATGGCCGCTTACGCCCGGCTGGAAACCGTCGAGTTGGAAGTGATCGAACGGGTCAAACTTGCGTACTACGACCTCTACTATCAGGCAAACGCGACCCGCGAGACCCGGGCGCTTCAGTCGCGGCTGAAAGACGTGCTGCCCATTGTGAGGTCGAAGCTACAGGCGGGTGCGGGCTTGGAAAGTGTGTATCAGGTTCAGATCGAACTGTCGCGGTTGAAGACGAGCCTGATTCAACTCCAACAGGGCACGACCAAGGTCCAGGCCCAGTTGGCCGGCGCCTTACATCTTCCCTCGGAAACTCGCATCGACGCGGTCGGCCATTTCAACCGCACGCCGGTCACCCTTTCGGTCGAAGCGTTGATCGAGATAGCCCAATCACGACATCCGGAGCTTATCGCCCGGCGCCGGGAGATCTGCCGCGACCGGGCTTCAGTCGACTTGGCCTGTCGCAACTACTGGCCCGACCTCACGCTCAGCGTCAACTGGTATGAAGTCGGCGGCAGCGGGCTCAGCCCGGTGGCCAACGGCGAAGATGCCTACTCCGCAACGGTGGGCGTCAATCTGCCGCTGCGGCGGACCCGGCTCGACGCGGCGGTCCGGGAAGCACGCAACAAGGCTTCGCAAAGCGCCCGACGGTATACGGCCCAACAAGATAAGGTGCGAGCGGAGGTCCGGGCGCTCTTTGCGCAGTTTCAGGAACACGATCAGGTGCTCGACATTCTCGAGTCGGAAATCCTGCAACAAGCTGAAGATACGCTCAAACTCTCGATCGAGGCCTACGAGCAGAATAAACTCAATTTCCAACAGCTTTTCGAGGTCTATCGCGCGCTGTTGAAGTATCGGATTGACCACCACAAACGAAAGGCGCTTCGCGAGCAGATCATCGCTTCCCTGGAACGGGCGGTGGGCTGCGCGGCGGACACGTGGCCAATCGAGCCCGTCGCTTCGCTGGAACCGACGGTGGCTCCTCGCCCCTGATCGAGGGCCCCGTAAAGCGGTGACATCCACTCTGCCGAGGGGGCCTGCGGATCGAAGGCCGTGAATTTCGGCCTCGCCTCGGATGCCGCCGAGGGATATACTTTTCTTGAGGGGTCGGTACTTACCAGCAATGAAGACGTGAACTCTATGGTTGCGGGCGTGCGAATCGCACTGGCTTTCTGGATCGCCATGTCGGCGGTGCCGCACGCGTTCTGCGCCTGTCATACGCGCGCGGTGGAGAAAGAATCGACCAGCGGCGGGTGCCCCCATTGCCGTCAGCGGAATTCCCCGCCCTCGGGCGAGCGACCACCATCGCAGCCCGGGCAGTGCTGTTGCGACCGGGCCGATATGGCACTTCCGGCCAAGACGGTGGACGGCGGCGGCGAAGGTGCCGGCCACTCGCTTGCGTCGGCACCGACGATCGCAGTCGGCCGGATCACCATCCCGGCCGATTCGCAGGGGGCTCATGGAACGGGACCTCCCGACTTCTTATCAATACCGGTGCGCGCCCTGCCGATCTTGCTCGGCCATCTCTTGTTCTAAACCGCCTGGCGATCTTCCCAGCGGTTTGGTGCGCGGGTGCCACTGGCGTCTCGCCAGTGCTTCTTTGACTCGAAGCTTGCACTCGGAAGTGACCAATAGCTTCTCCACGCGTTGATCGGCGTGAAGCGATGCCTTACCCCGTGGCTCCCGAAGAGATGGGCCGATCTCATGTCGGACTCCCGGAGGCGCGAGGTCGATTGCCGATTTGGCTTGGTGGGGCAAAGTGCAAGCTACGAATCAAAGGAGCACTGGCGTCTCGCCAGTGGCACCCAACTCACTAACACGTCGCTCGGATTTTCACGCTCGAAGGTTTAATCCCCGATTATTCTTACACGCGAGGTCCAGCCATGACTTCCAAAGAACGTATCGAAGATGAACATACGGTCGACCCTTCCGAGCGCCCGGCGGTTACCTTTGCCCGGCTCCGGCGCATCATGCCGAAGCTGTTCGTCTGGCTTTTCGGCACGTTTGCGATTACGGCCCTGTTGGGCGCGGCCATCGGCTATTCGGTGGCCAACCGACCGAAAACCGAGGCTCAGGAGACGGGCAAGAAGACGGCCGAGTGGTGGGGCTGCCCGATGGACCCCCAGGTCAAACTGCCCAAAGCGGGGCAGTGCCCGATCTGCTTCATGGATCTGGTGCCCATGGAGGATGACTCCGACGACAACACGGAACGCCGGCTCGAGATGTCGGAGGCGGCGGTCAAACTGGCCGGCATTCAGACCGCGCGTGTCGAGCGGCGGGCCGTGGGGCGGGTCGTTCGTATGGCGGGAAAGATTGACCACGACGAAACGCGACTGGCCCAAATCGTCTCCCGGTTTCCCGGCTACCTGGAACGGCTCTACGTCGACTACACCGGCATGCCGGTGGGCCAGGGAGAGCATCTGATCGACATCTACAGTCCCGATCTGGTCGTCGCCCAGCGCGAGTTGCTGCAATCGCTGGCGACCTACAACCGGATGACGACACCGCAAGACCGGCAGATGGCGATGACCATGACGCGGAGTGTCGAGAAGAAGATCAAGCTCCTGGGCTTCTCCGCCGAGCAGATCGAAGAAATCAAACGGGGAAGCGCACCGACCGACCGGCTGACGATCAACTCGCCGATCAGCGGAATCGTGATCGAGAAGCACGCCACCGAAGGCATGTACGTGCAAAAGGGCATGCGAATCTACACGATTGCCGACCTGAAACACGTCTGGCTCTACCTCGACGCCTACGAATCCGACATCGCCTGGATTCACCGCGGCCAGAAAGTGCAATTCACCACGGAAAGCTACCCGGGCGAAGTGTTCGCCGGCGAAGTGACGTTCATTTATCCCGTGCTCGACGACAAAACACGCACGGTCAAGGTGCGCGTCAACGTTCCCAACGAGGACATGCGGCTGAAGCCGGGGATGTTCGTCCGGGCGTCGATTCGCAGCAAGCGGCCGGCGGGCGATCGGGTCTTGGCCGCGTCGCTTGCGGGAAAATGGATTTCGCCCATGCATCCCGAGATCGTCAAAGACGAACCCGGCACGTGCGATATCTGTGGCATGCCCCTGGTCCCCGCCGAGACACTGGGATTCGTGCTGTCCGACGATTCGGCCGACGACCCGCTGGTCATACCCGCTACCGCACCGCTGATCACGGGCAAACGGGCGGTGGTTTACGTCAAGCTGCCGGGGCAAGCGAAGCCGACCTTCGAGGGTCGCGAGATCCTCTTGGGCCATCGGGCCGGCGACTACTACATCGTACACCACGGGCTGAAGCTCGACGAGGAAGTGGTCAAGGCAGGAAGTTTCAAGATCGACAGTTCGCTGCAGATCCTGGCCCGGGGGAGCATGATGAGCCCCGCGGAATTGTCCGACGACCCGGCCGCGGTACCGTCCGTCTTCCGCACCCGGCTGACACCGATCTTCCAAACGTACCTGGACGCTGCCGGCGCGCTGGCCGCCGACGACCCGGCCACCGCCCGGGCTGCCGTCAGCCGGCTTATCGAAGTGGCAAAGCAAGCAGCCGAAACCGAGGCCAAGGAAAAACTGCTGGCCCCCGATGTCCGATCGAATTGGACCACGGTCAACGACCGAATCATATTCGCGGCCCACGAGCTGCTCGACGCCAAGACCGTTCCGGCGATGCGCGACCGGTTCGGCGACTTATCCGACTCGATGATCCGGCTGGTGAAAACGGCCGGTCACGCGCTGCCGTCGGAGATAGTCGAGTTTCGCTGGGAGGTAGCACGAGAAGGGCACCAGGGGCGGTGGCTGCAGACGGACCGCAAAGTCCGCAACCCGCATTTCGGGACGACCCGTCTTGACTTCGGCAAGCAGGTGGCCACCTATCCATCGAGCCCGCCGCTGGCGATTGCCGCCGAATTCCGCCGCGAGATGCTCCCCGTGTACGACGCCTATCTCAAACTGCAACAGGCGTTGACCTACGACCGGCTCGATGAAGCGCGCGCGGCCTGGTTCGAGATGCGGAAGGCGGCTTTGGCGGTCGACGCGAGAAGCCTCGCCCCCCGCGCGGCCCGGGCGTGGGGAGCGATCGGGGATCAACTGACCGATAGCCTGAACGAGAACCCGACGAACTTCGAGCTGGCCGATTTCCACCGCCCCTTCGAGGCCGTCGCCGGGGTGATGCTCACGCTGGCCGATACGTTGGGCCATCCCTATCGGCAACCGCTTTACCAGGCTTTTTGTCCCATGGCCTTCGGCGACACCGGCGCGGTGTGGCTCCAGGCAAAGAAGCGACCGGCCGACAACCCGTATTTCGTCGATGAAATGCAACACTGCGGCACGGTCCGGCGCACGATTTTGCCGCTTCCGCCTCTCGAACCGGGGCCCCTGCAACCAGCGCCCCTGCAACCAACGGAGCCCCGGCCATGAGCGAGGAACGAGCTCCAGACGCCATCGGCGGAATGATCGACACCGTGATCCGGTTCTGCCTGGAAAACAAGCTGATTGTCGCGCTGGTGTTGCTGGTGATCGTCGGCTGGGGCATGATGGTGATGCCCTTCGACTACGATCCCGGTTGGTTTCCTCGCGACCCGGTACCCGTCGACGCCATCCCCGATATCGGCGAGAACCAGCAGATCGTCTTCACCAAGTGGATGGGGCGGTCGCCGGAAGACGTCGAAGACCAGATCACCTATCCGCTAACCGTTTCGCTGATGGGCGTGCCTGGCGTCAAGACGATCCGCAGTTACTCCTACCTCGGGTTCTCCAGCATCTACGTCGTGTTCGACGAGGACGTGGAGTTCTACTGGTCGCGGTCCCGGATCCTCGAACGCCTGAGCGTCGCCCAGAAGGATCTTCCCGCCGGGGTCACTCCGGCGCTGGGCCCCGACGCCACTTCACTGGGGCAGGTGTTCTGGTACACGCTGGAAGGCTACGACGTCGAAACGGGCAAACCGACCGGCGGCTGGGACCTGGACGAGTTGCGAACGACCCAGGACTGGAACGTCCGTTACGCGTTGCAGTCGGCCAAGGGCGTCAGCGAAGTCGCCTCGGTGGGCGGGTTCGCCCTGGAATACCAGATCGACGTCGACCCCGACGCGATGCGCGCCAATCACGTCACGCTGGGCGAAATCTACAGCGCCGTGCGCAAATCGAATATCGACGTCGGCGCGCGCACGATCGAGATCAACAAGGTCGAGTACGTGATCCGCGGGTTGGGATTCATCCGCTCCGTCGAGGATCTCGAAGACACGGTGATCAAGTCGGTCGACAACGTCCCCATCTACATCCGCCAGGTGGCCACGGTCAGCAAGGGGCCGGCGTTTCGCCGCGGCGCGCTCGATAAATCGGGGGCCGAGGCGGTCGGCGGCGTGGTCGTGGTTCGCCATGGCGAGAACCCCCTGGAGGTGATCAAGAATATCCAGGCGAAGATCGACGAGATCGCCCCGGGGTTGCCGCGAAAGACCCTGGCCGACGGAACCGTCTCCCAGATCACCGTGGTTCCCTTCTACGACCGCACGACCTTGATCCGCGAAACGTTGGGAACTCTGGAAACGGCGCTTTCCGAAGAGATACTGGTGACCATCATCGTGGTGCTGGTCATGGTCATGCACATGCGATCCTCGGTGCTCATCTCCGGCTTGCTTCCGCTGGCCGTGGCGATGGCCTTCATCGGAATGAAGGTATTCGGCGTCGACTCCAACATCATGTCGCTCTCGGGTATCGCCATCGCCATCGGCACGATGGTCGACATGGGGGTGATTCTCTGCGAAAACATACTCAAACATCTCGACGAGGCGGACCCGGACGAGCGGCCCATGGAGGTCATCTTTCGGGCGACCAGCGAAGTGGGGCGTCCGGTGCTGACGGCAATCCTCACCACGGTGATCAGCTTCCTGCCGGTTTTCGTGATGATCGGCGCCGAAGGCAAGCTATTCAAGCCGCTGGCCTATACCAAGACGTTCGCCCTGCTGGCTTCGGTAATCGTCGCCCTGACCTTGATCCCGCCGGTTGCCCACCTGCTGTTTTCCTTTCGGATCGATCGCCGCCGGGCGCGCTTCGTGGTGGCCCAGTTGGTCATCGTCGCGGGCATCGCCGGCGGGTGGTGGATCGCGCCGTGGGTCGGGCTCGTGCTGTTGATCCTGGGGCTTTACCTCAACGTTCGCGACTATCTTCCCGCGAGTCTGGCGCCGTGGGTGCCGCGGGCGGCTAACGTCGGGGCGATCGTATTCGTACTCGTGGTATTGACGCGCCACTGGATGCCGTTGGGTGTGGACGAGGGCATGGTGCGAAATATCGTCTTCATCACCACGCTGATCGGCAGCCTGTTGGCCGGCTTTCTACTATTCATGCACTTCTACGCCCCGCTGTTGCGATTCTTCCTGGCACACAAGCTGCTCTTCTATTGCTTCCCGGTGATGAGCTGTCTGTTGGGGCTGGTCGTGTGGCAGGGTTTCGAAACGATCTTCGGTTTCGTCCCCGCCACGGCCGAGCGATGGGGAATCGCCGAACGCGACGTTCATAGTAACGCGATTTGGACGTGGGCGAAGCATGAATTTCCCGGCATGGGGAAAGAGTTCATGCCGCCGTTGGATGAAGGATCGTACCTGCTGATGCCTTCGACGATGCCCCACGCCTCGCTCGGCGAGTCGATGGACGCGCTGCGGAAACAGGACATGGCCGTTCAGGCGCTGCCCGAGATCGACTTGCTGGTGGGGAAAATCGGCCGCGTGGAAAGCCCCTTGGATCCCGCGCCGGTGGCGATGGTCGAAACAATCATCAACTATAAACCGGAATACCTCCACGACAACGACGGCCGACGGCTCACCTTCCGATTCGACCCCGAAGCCGTCGACTGGTTCCGCGATCTGGCGGGCGATCCGCTTCCGGCACCGGACGGGAAACCGTATAAGGTCCGGGGGCAATTCCTCCGCGACGACCAGGGGCATTTGATCCCCGATCCAACGGGCAAGCCGTTTCGTCTGTGGCGTCTGCCGCTAAAGCTTGCCTTGAACGAAGACCGCGAGGAAGCCTGGCCGGGGGTTCGCAACTCGGGCGATATCTGGAAGCTCATCGAACGGGCGGCCAAAATCCCCGGCTCGACCAGCGCATCCAAACTCCAACCCATCGCCGCGCGAATCGTCATGCTCCAAAGCGGCGTCCGGGCGGCGATGGCCGTGCGGATCCGGGGCGACAAACTGGAAGACATTGAGCGAGTGGCCCTGGCCGTACAGGAGTATCTCAAGGAGGTCCCCGGCGTCGAACCGGCTGCGGTGAACGCCGATCACATCGTCGGCAAACCTTACCTGGAGATCGAAATCGACCGCCAGGCGATCGGGCGATACGGCGTCAGCATTCGCGATGTGCAGGACGTGATCGAAACGGCCATCGGCGGGCAGACGATCACCACCACGATCGAAGGGCGCAAGCGGTTTCCCGTGCGCGTGCGATACCAGCGCGAATTGCGCGATTCGATCGAGTCGCTGGGACGCGTCTTGATCGCCGCGAAAGACGGCACCCAAGTCCCCTTGGAGGAGCTGGCCGAAATTCAGTTCAAGCGCGGTCCCGGCATGATTAAGAGCGAAGACACTCGCCTGGTCGGGTACGTTACATTCGATAAGAAAGACGGCTTCGCCGAAGTCGATCTGGTGGAGGCCTGTCGCGAGTATCTCGACGGCAAGATCCGCGACGGCCAACTCGTACTACCCGCCGGCGTCGAGCGGCCCGCCTTCATCGGCTCCTACGAGAATCAGGTTCGCTCGGAAAGAACACTTCTCGTTGTCGTGCCGCTGGCTCTGCTTCTGATCTTCATCATCCTTTACCTGCAGTTTCGCGCCGTTTCGACCACGATATTGATCTTCCTGGGCGTGTTCGTGGCCTGCTCGGGCGGGTTCATTCTGCTCTGGCTCTACGGCACACCGTGGTTTCTCGATTTCGACGTCTTCGGCCAGAGCGTGCGCGAGCTGTTCCAGGTGCGCCAGTACAATCTGAGCGTCGCCGTCTGGGTCGGCTTTATCGCGTTGTTGGGAATCGCCACCGACGACGGCGTGATCGTCGCTTCGTACCTCGACCAATCGTTTGCCCGGAAGAAGCCCACTTCGATCAAGGAAATTCGCGAGGCCACCGTGGACGCCGGCCGGAGGCGAATCCGTCCCTGCCTGATGACCACCGCGACCACGATCCTGGCCCTGATCCCCGTGCTCACCAGCACCGGCCGGGGCAGCGACGTGATGGTGCCCATGGCCATTCCGTCCTTCGGAGGGATGTCGATCGAACTGATGACCCTTTTCTTTGTGCCGGTTAGCTACTGCGCCATTCGAGAGTTTCGCTTGAAGTTTAGTCGTTCCAAGGAACTCGCGGACCGCCGAGACTCGGAGGGTTCCGCGTGAGTTGTTGTCGCTGAAACACGTTTCGTTTTCTGCAAATGGAGGAAATGACCCATGTTGAAGATGAATCTGTTGTCGGCCTGTATGGTCGCGCTGGGCCTTGCCGTCGGTGTCATTGGCTGCGGAGGAAGTTCGTCCCCGTCCGCATCGCCGCGATCCGACGCCAAGGGGCAAGGGAAAGTCGACGAGGAAGCGGCGAAGATCGACGCCGCTTTGGCGAAGCTTTCTGCCGAAGACCGGGCCGCCGTCGAGAAACAGGAGATTTGCCCGGTCGGCGGGGGTCCGCTCGGCGGGATGGACACACCGATTGCAGTCGACGTCGGAGAAGGTCGCATCGTATGGATCTGCTGCGAGGGCTGTCGCGAAACGCTGTTGGAGGACGTCGAAGGGAACCTCGCCATATTGGCCAAACATAAGGAGAAGTCGGAGTAGACTACTCCACCACCGGCCGTTGCGTGGCCAGTTCCATGATGCGGTGTTCGGTGGCTTCGGCGCGGGTGAGTTCGCCGGTGGGGCGGCCTTCGCAGAGGACCAGGATGCGGTCGCAGAGGGTGAGCAACTCGGGCAGCTCGCTGGAGGTGACAATGATGCCCAGACCCTCGCCGCAGAGGTCGTTCATCAGGCGGTAAAGCTCGGCCTTGGCGCCGACGTCGACACCCCGGGTCGGATCGTCCAGCAACAGCACCTTGGGGCGGGTTAACAGCCAGCGGCCGATAATCGCTTTCTGCTGGTTGCCGCCGCTGAGGCTGGTGATCGGCGAGGCGAGGCCGGCCGTTTTGACGTCCAGTTGCTCGATCGGCCCCAGGGCGGCGGTGCGTTCGCGCTTCGGCGAAATCAGGCCCCCGACTGCAACCCGGTCGAGCGTACACATGGTGACGTTCTGACCGACGTTGAGGTTGGCAAACACGCCCAGCCGTTTGCGATCCTCGGCCACCAGCGCCACGCCGGCTTTCAGCGCGGCCGCCGGATGGGCAAACGCCACCTCGCGCCCCTGGAGTAGGATCGTCCCTTGCGGCGTCTCGGGACTGGCGCCGAAGAGACATTCCAGCAGTTCGGTGCGTCCGGCGCCCATTAGTCCGGCGATGCCGAGAATTTCGCCGCGGTGCAGCCTGAAGCTTACGTCGCGAAGCTGCCATTTTTGGGCGTGACCCGGGCGGGGTAGCGAGAGATTGCGAACCTCCAACACAACGTCGCCGTCCCTCGAACTCCCGCCGGCGCTGCTGGCCTCGATCTCGCGCCCGACCATCAGGTGGGTCACCCGGTGCGCGTCGGTCCGCCGGCGATCGAGCGTATCGACGAGCCGGCCGTCGCGGAGCACGGTGATTCGATCGGCCAAGCGAAACACTTCGTCCATTTTGTGCGAGATGTAGAGGATGGTCACACCCCGGGCTCGCAAGCTCTCGATCACGCGAAAGAGCCGTTGGACTTCGGTTTCCGTCAGCGCGCTGGTCGGCTCATCCATGATGAGGACGCCGGCTTGAAGCGAGAGGGCTTTGGCGATCTCGACCAACTGTTGATCGCCGACGCGCAGGTCGCGGACAAGTTGGCCCGGGTGGACCTCGCATTCCAACTGCCGCAGCAACTCGGCGGCGTCCGCTGCCATGGCCCGATCGTTGAGAAGTCCCAACCCATGGGTCATTTCGCGGCCGAGAAAGATATTGGCAGCGGCGGAAAGTTGTCCGACGAGGTTGAGTTCCTGATGAATGATGCCGATGCCGGCCGCTTCGGCGTCGGTCGTGTTGCGAAAATGGACGGTCCGGCCGTCGAGGCGGATTTCTCCCTCGTAATCGGCAATCACGCCGCAGAGGCATTTCATCAACGTGCTCTTGCCGGCCCCGTTCTCGCCGACCACGGCATGCAACTCACCAGGCTCCACGTCGATCGAAACGGAGTCCAAGGCCACCACGCCGGGAAAGCGTTTGGTGACGCGGCGGATCGAGATGAGCGGTTCGGTGGAGGTCATGCTCGGACCATTCGTCGATGTCGGAATTGGTCGAGCGCCACGGCCTGGATGATGATGACCCCGATGACCATCTCTTGGACCGATTTCGGCCAAAGCATCTGCTGCCCACCCATGTAGAGAACGGTGATAATCAGTGCCCCAATGAAACTGCCGAGAATCGATCCTTCACCGCCGGAGAAACTCGCGCCACCGATAACCACCGCAGCAATGACGTACAACTCGTAGGCGACGGCCGTGGTGGGCGCGCCAATTCCTCCGGCGACCGAGAATTGCATCAGCCCGGCCAACCCGCCGAAAAGCCCGGCCAGTGTATAGACCAGAATCTTGGTGCGGCCGACCGGCACGCCACAAAGTCGGGCGGTCTCCTCGTTGGAGCCGACGGCATAGATGTGCCTTCCCAACCGCGTATAGCGCAAGAGCAGCGCAGCGGCCACCGCCGCGATCAGCAAGACCCAGACGCCAGGCGGCAGTATCATCCAACTGCGAGAGGGATCGGCGCTGGTAAGCGTCGGATCCATGATGTCGGCAATCCAGGTGTCTTCCTGAGGGTAGATGTCCTTCTCGTCGGCGATCACTTTGGCCAAACCGCGGAAAAGGCCCATCGTGCCCAAAGTCACGATGAAGGGCACCAGCCGCTGACTAACGAGCGTCGCCCCGTTGAGTAACCCGGCGAGCATCGCAACGATCAGAGCGGCCAGGACAGCCAGGATCGGCAACAAGACGGGCCACTGGTGAAGGAGGAATACAACCTCGGCTTCTCCTCCGCCAGCCGGAATGACGTCCCAATGGATATTCAATACCCAGGCAATCACCACGACGGTCAGCGCGATGACCGAGCCGACCGACAGATCGATTCCCGCGGTGATGATCACCATGGTCATCCCCAACGCGGCGGTAGCGTAGACGGCACTCTGACGGAGGATGTTCTCCAGATTTCGGGCCGTGTAGAACTTGCCATTCTTGACCATGACGGCAAAGAACGCGAACACCACGATCAGGGCCAAGAACCGTCCGGCCGTGTTGAACCACGCCGATTGCCAGATCGAGCTTACTTCGGCCGAGGGGTCGTCGGTACGGTCGGTGGCGGATTCACTCATACTTCCTGTTCCTGGCCGGTAGCCGCGACCATGAGTTGGTGTTCGCCCCACTGGTCGACGGGCCGTGCCTCGGTCAAGTGGCCACGACACATCACGGCAATGCGATCGCACACGCCCAACAGTTCGGGAAGATAGCTGCTAATCATCAACACGGCCTTTGGTTTTCGGCCGGCGGCCGGATCGCCCACGGCCAGTTCGTCGATGAGCCGGTAGATCTGCACCTTCGAGCCGACGTCGATGCCGCGGGTCGGTTCGTCGAGCAGGAGGACGTCGACGTCGGCGTGCAAGAGCCGAGCCAGGGCGACTTTCTGCTGATTGCCGCCGGAAAGGGCGTGAACCGGTTCGTACGGCGTCTTGCACTTGATCGGGATCTTGTCGATCCAAGGTTGCGAGGCGGCGGCCAGCCGCCAGGGCGTGACCAGCCGCCAGGGCCCCAGACCGCGGAGTTGGGGCAGGGTGACGTTGTCGGCGATCGACAAGCCCAGAGCCAGCCCCTCGGTCTTGCGATCTTCGCTCACCATGCCGACACTCTGCTTCCACCGCCGCGCCGGTGGCGCGGACCCGCCGGCCGAACCGATGGCCAACGTCCCGCCCGCCAATCGGTCCAGCCCGAAAATTACCCGCATCAATTCCGTCCGCCCAGCGCCGACCAACCCGGCCACGCCGAGCACTTCGCCGCGACGGAGCTTGAGACTGGCCGCCAGAGGTTTCTCCATGCCGGCCAAATTGTGGGTCTCCAGGACCGTTTCACCCGGCACATGCGGCGACCGCGGGTAAAGATCCTCGACGTCTCGGCCGACCATTAAGGAGATGATCCCCTTGATCGTCGCCTCGGCGGTCGTGCCATCGCCGACCGTTTGCCCGTCGCGCAACACGGTGAAGCGGTCGCTGATTTCCCGCACTTCTTCGAGGAAGTGCGAAATGTAGACGATGCCCAACCCTTTGGACTTCAGCCGTCGGATCAGCGCGAACAGATTGTCGGCATCTCGTTGCGTCAGGCTGCTGGTCGGCTCATCCAGGACCAGCACGCGGCAGTCGATGGCCACGGCCCGGGCGATCTCGATCATCTGCTGCACGGCGATGGGAAGGTGGCGGAGTTGGATCCCCGGGTCCAGATCGCCGATTCCCACTTCCTTCAATGCGGTGGCGGCCCGATCGCGCATTTCCGCCCACCGCACCAGCGGACCTCGGGTCGGCTCGATACCCAGGAGGATGTTCTCCATGACCGAAAGGTGTGGCGCCAGGGAGAGTTCCTGGTAGATCATCGAAACGCCGCTTTGGCGTGCGTGCAGCGGGTTGCGAGGTCGAAAGAGCGTGCCATCGAGCCACATGCGACCGTGGTCGGGGGCGTGGGCCCCGGAGAGCACTTTCATCAACGTGCTCTTTCCGGCCCCGTTCTCGCCGACCAAGGCGTGAACCTCTCCGCCGCGGACCGCCAGATCCACGCCGCGCAGGGCGCGGGTCGCCCCGAACCGCTTATGCACTCCGGTCATCCGAAGGCGGTCCGGACCGTCGCCTGCTGAAGATGGATCGGATACGATTGCCATGCTCTCACTCGGGGTGGACTATTTCGCCCCGACCAGTTTGCGGAGCGATTCGTCTTCGGCCAGGCTTTTCTTGGTGGCCAGTTCCACTCCCGTATCGATCAGCGCTTCAACCTCTTCTCCCCGCAGACGCGCGACCAGGGTTTTGACCGCCAGGTAGCCCATTCTACGCGGATTTTGCACGACCAGGGCGTCGATCTGATCTTCCTGAAGCGACTTGACGAGTTTCGGGGTGAAGTCGAAGCCGATGAACTCGACATTTACCGTGATGCCGCTCTTGCGGAGGTCTTCCAGGGCTTCCAGAACTCCCAAGGTGGCCCGGTCGTTGCAGGCGAAGATGCCGTCGAGTTGGAGTACGTCGTTGTTATCCACGAAATTCTCCAGCGTGTTCGCCGCCGTCTTCTTGCAGCCCACGACGGTGGCGTCCTCGGCCACGGGATCGGCTTCGATCGTCTTGCCGGCGGCTTTGGCCGCTTCAATGAACCCCTCGGCACGGGCTTCGGTGCTGGCGGTTCCCTGGATGAAGCGCATCACCATGATCCGCTTCTGCTCGTCACCGAGCAACTCATCTAGGTGTTTTGCCCCGATCTCTCCACCCTGCCGGTTATTGGTCGCCACGAAACTGCAGTGGGCATCCCCGTCGACCGCGGAGTCGAAGACCACCACCGGAATGCCGGCGCTGACGGTGTTCCACACCGATTTTTCCATGGCCTTGGGGTTCAGCGGCGCCAGGGCGATGCCGTCGACGCCCAGGTTGACCATGTTCTCGATGATCTTGTTCTGCTCGGCAATCTGCGTTTCGTCCTGCGGCCCCTCCCAATTCATTTCCACGTCCAATTCGGCCGCCGCCTCCCGGGCGCCTTCCTCCACCGTCTCCCAGAATTCGGCCCCGGTACTCTTGGGGATCACGGCGATGGTCAACTTGCCGTCGTCGTTGCTGTCGCCGCATCCGGCGGCGAGCGGGCAGATGGCGAGACAAAGCAGAATCGTGAAATATCGCATGGCGTCGCATTTCTCCTTGCGCGTGTTACGGGCGGCTAACCGTCAGTCCTGATGGAAGACCTCTTTCATCGCCAGCCAGTGATCGCCCTCGGCGCGGTTCTTCTGCGGGATCTGCAGCGGATCGGTCTCCTTCCACCAGCGCTGGGTCTCGGGATCTTTGGCCATTCGGGCCATGTCGGCCTTGAAGTCGTCGCCGGTGTACTCGAAGTAGCTGAAAAGATAAAGGTTGCCGTCGTCCAACTCGCCCATGTAGATTGAGTAGTTCTGGATATTGCTCCCGGAAATCTGTTTCTGCACGGTGGGCCAGACGGCAGCGTGGAGTTCGACGTAACGGTCCACCGACTCCCGCTTCAGCCCGATCACGGAACCGAATCGCTGCACCTTCTTCGCGCATTTCTCGCAGGAGACCGGTTTCGTCTCGTTCTTCTCGCAGCAGGCCGGCGTCTCTTCGGCCGCGTCGGCTTGGCCGACTCCTTCGCGCGGGGACTGGCTGCAGGCCAGACCGATCACAATGCCCAGACCGAGCGTGGCCGCGACGGTGAGAAGCCGAGGGAAATGCGTTTTCATGGCAAGGTTCCTGTGTTGGGGACCCAATAGTGGGAGGCTGACCGTGGGCGAGGGGGCACCCCCATCGCACAGGCATCCAGCAAGCGACCCCCTCCCGAACACGGGGGGGCGCGCGCCGAATGACTGTCCCATTGTGGACCGAGGCAGCCAACCTGTCAAGAATTCAGCGGCACGCGCGCCGACGGCGCGCACCGCGACCCCAAAGCACCAGGGGAGATCGTATCCGTGGGGGGCGCGCTTGCGGTGGGGAGATCAAGCGTCACGGGTCCGGCCGACGGCGGCACGAGGCGTGCCCGGCCGTGGTCGTGGGCGAGTCGGGCGGGGAGCCTAGGACTCGGGCGTCTTGGGGACCGCTTCCTCGCCAGCGTTACCCTTATCGCAACATGGCGCCTTCTCGCCCGCGTCTTCCTTGGGTTTAGCGGCTTCTTCTTGGTTGGCTTTCTCGGTTTCGGTGGAATTGGGGGCAGCACCACCAAACGGCGGCACACAACCGACCACGGAACCGAGGCAGAAGACCGACAACGCACAGAACACTACCAGCTTTCGCATAGGAACCAAAACCTCCTTCAATTTGCACGTGCTGCGAAACAAGAAGCTTCTATTGTATTCGCCACAACTGGACGTCGCAAGTCAATTGCCCGAGCCCCCCCGTTCCACGGAACGGCTCTCCACGGACAGGGGGTTTACGGCCTCTCCCTCGCCTTGGCTCAACTTGGCCGCCCCTGGTGGCCGATCCATTGTTTGGAGACCCTCGTCCATCACGTTCTAGTCCCGCGAATCGTCGATGACCCAAAGCCAAAGGCCGCCAACGCCGCCCATCGATTGCGTTGCGCCCGTTGGCGGAGAAACGGAACTGCCCTGCCGTCTGGATCGGTGGGAGGCCGTTTCGCTTGCCAGTCGGGGACCCCTGGCCCGAATCTACCGTGGCCGGCCGCTTGGGCCCGCTGCGGCGGGAGCCACCTACGCGCTGAAGGTGCTCGAGGACCGGTGGCAGGACGATCCGCGAGCGGTCGAGTGCTTTCGGCGCGAGGCGCTGGTCGGCCGTACGGTTTCGCACCGCCATCTGGTTTCCGTGTTGGCCTCCTGCGTACGGCGATCGCCCCGCTACCTGGTCATGCCGTGGCTCGAAGGCCAAACGCTCGCTGCCCGCTTGGCCGCGGGCTGGCGTCCCCAGATACCGGCCGCGCTCTGGATCGCCCGACAGATCGCCGAGGCCCTCGAAGTGCTTCACTCGGCCGGCTGGATCCACGCCGACGTCAAGCCGGGCAACATCCATCTTTCGCGGGCGATGCACGCAACGCTGCTGGACTTGGGCTTCGCCCGGCGCCCCTCGGAGAGCGAATCGGTAGTAAACCGATGCGTGGTGGGAACGTGTGGTTACGTCGCCCCGGAGATGATCACCTCGGCCCTTCGCACCGAAGCGAGCAGCGACGTCTACAGTCTGGGGGTCGTTCTTTTCGAAATGCTCTCGGGCAGATTGCCGTTTGAGGGTTCCGGCGCCGCCGAGTTGGCCGAGCAACACTTGCGCGCCGCCCCCCCCGACCTTGGCCCGCTCGCCCCCGGCGCTCCCCATCGGCTCGTTCGCCTGGTCCGGCGGATGCTGGCCAAAGAACCGCTGCGCCGCCCGGAGGGCGCGCACACGCTGATCGATCAGTTCGCGGCGTTGGAGATCGAGACGTTTGCCCAGCGAGCCGTGGCGTGAGCCAAATAGTCGCCTTACCCCGGTTGTTCGTTGCGATAACTGAGATCCAACAGGTCGATCGGGTGCATGACGGTTACGCCGGGCAGATGGCGGCGAACCTCGCGGCCGATCTGTAGCAGGCAACCGGCGTTGGCGGCCAGAACCACTTGGGCGCCGCACCGGCGGATGTTCTCGACCTTGCGCCGGGCCAAACGGTCGGCCATGGCCGGCTGGTCGAGGTTGTAGGTGCCGGCCGAGCCGCAGCAGATCTCGCTCTCGGGTAAGTCGCGCAATTCGAGCCCCGGTATCAGCGAGAGCAACCGTCGCGGCGGCTCACGTACTTTCTGCGCATGGGTCAGATGACACGCATCATGGTAGGCAGCCACGGCTTCGATCCGGCCGCTGGGTGGCACCGGTCCCAACTCGTCGAGAAGCTGGTGGATATCTTTCACCTTTGCGGAAAATCGCTTCCGAGCGGACCGGTTCGCGTCGTCCCAATGCAGGCCGTATTCCTTCATCATCGCCCCGCAACCGGCATGGTTGACCACGATCGCGTCAACGTCGTCAAGGTCGAACGCGGCCAGATTGACGTCGGCCATCCGCCGCGCACCGTCGCCGTCGCCACAGTGGAAGTGGATCGCTCCGCAGCATCCTTGTCCGCCGGGCACGACCACGTCGCAACCGTTCTGCTGCAAGACACGCGCCGTGGCCCAATGCGTGTGCCGAAAGAGCACGTCGGCCACGCAGCCCAAAAACATCGCCACCCGGGCGCGGCGGCGGCCGACCGCGGGCAGAAACTCCGGCAATCGGGGGCCCGACTTTACCGGTGGCGGCAGCAGACCGATCATATGTCCGATCCGGCCGGGAATCAGTCTCAACAGGCCGAGTCGTTCGGCCGTGCCGACAATCCCCATCCGCTGGGCAAGCCGCACCGGAGCCAGCGCCGCCCGCAATCGCTTCGGATAGGGAAACACGCGAAGAAGAAACACCTGGCGAAACCAATCGAGCCGCTTGAGCCACCCGTCGTCGGATTGCTCGACCGCCAGGCGAAACGGCTCGACCAGCCGGCCGTATTTCACACCCGAGGGACACGCCGTCTCGCAGGAGCGGCAGTCGAGACAGAGATCAATATGGCGGCGGACCATGGGCGTCAACTCCAAGCGTCCCTCGCTGACCAACTGCATCAAGTAGATGCGGCCCCGCGGCCCGTCGTTCTCGTCGCCCAGTTCGGTATAGGTCGGACAGGCCGAGGTGCATAGCCCGCAGTGAACACACTCCGCGAACAGCGCCGCATCGATCGCAGCACCCGAGTTGCGATCGGTCGATTCGCGCGGTTGATTTGGATGGGGGTCGGGCATGGTCGTTGGTTACTCGTAGACGAATCGGCCCGGGTTGAGCAGGTTCTTCGGGTCGAATTTCTGCTTGATTCGGCGCATGACGGGCGCCGTGTCGTCCGGCGGTCCCCAGACCGTTTCCCGGCTGAGTACCGCTCCGGCCGGCGCGGATTGGACCGTCAAATACCCACCCGCTTCCGTGGCGATCGGACGCAGACGGCCGTCAATGAATGCGGCGGTGCCGTCGCGGCTCGCTGCTGATGTGCGGAACAGCACCATGCCGTCTCCGGCGTGGGCCTGGATCGAACCGGCCGGATCGACCGCCAGCAAGGCCCCGATGACACCTGTCAAGGCGCCGGGCATCGTGGCGATTCGCACCGTCAGCGAGTCGGCCTCTCGGCCGGCGGACCGATAGAAGTGCTTGACCAGGCCGGCGCTCACGGTCTCGGCATCGGCGCCGGTGAACCGGTCTTCCGCCGCAGCGCCCGACCGTTTCCACTCGTCGTGCAACTGCTCGGTCATCCAGCGGACCTCGGCGTCGGTTCCCTCGAAGCCGACGAACAATCGTCCGGCGACCGAAGCGGCGGACGGGGATACCCGTTGCTCGAGCTGGGGCACACGCTGCTCGGGCAGCGAGGCATTCACCAGCAGTTCGATCGCCATCGGCTGCGTACGCGTGTCGACCAATTCGGCCAACAATCGCTCGGCCGTAGCCAGATCAGCCACGTCGACGGCCATCCAGGCGGATGTCTCCGGCAGGGGCTTCACCCGGAGGGTCACCCTTGTGATCACGGCCAGAGTTCCGAGCGATCCGGTCAACAGCCGACAAAGATCGTATCCGGCGGCGTTTTTCACGACCCGTCCGCCCGCGGCAAACACGTTACCCTGGCCATCCACGGCGCGGATGCCGATCACATAATCGCGGATCGTACCCAGGCCGTATCGTCTCGGTCCGTCGGCCCCGGTTGCCACGATCCCGCCCAAGGTGGCCCGCTTGGGCCAAGGCACGTCGATGGGCAGACGCTGCCGTTTTTCGTTGAGATGCTCGGCCAGCGCGGCGATGGTCAGACCGGCCTCGGCGGTGATCGTCAGATCGTCGGCCGGGTAGTCGACTACTCGATTCAAGTTGGCCGTCGAAAGCCCCAAACCGGCCGCCGCGGGTATCGGGCCCAAGTCGAGTTGCGTCGCTCCGCCGATCGGATAGACCGGCGTACCGGCCTCGTAAGCCCCGGCAACGGCAGCGGCCACGGCGGCCTCGTCGGCCGGCGTTGTCGTTTCGGTCAGGGGTAAGAGGTTGGTGCTTGGGGGCATGGGAATCCGTTCTATGATGGCAATACTTTTCCCGGTCCCAATAGTCCGCCGGGGTTCATGGCTTCGCGTATTCGCCCCATCGCGGCCAGATCGGTGGGGGCGAACTGCCGAGCCATGAAATCGATTTTCTCCACACCGATGCCGTGTTCGGCCGTGACGCTTCCGCCGCAAGCGAGACACTCGGCCAACAGTTCTTCTCCGGCAGCAACCGCCCGGGCCACTTGCGCCGCGTCGCGCTGGTCGAAGAGGATGATCGGATGCACGTTGCCGTCGCCCGCATGGGCCACGTTGACGATCCGCAGCCCGTGCTTCTGGCCAATCTCGCGGATGCGCCGTAGGACGCGGGGCAACTGGGTCCGCGGCACGACACCGTCTTGGATGCAATAGCTCGGGCTAAGTCGTCCGACCGCGCCGACGGCCAGCTTGCGACATTTCCACAGTGCCTGACGCTCGGCTTCGCCATCGGCCTGGAGCACATCCCGGGCGTTCCATTTCTCACAAAAGTCGACGATCCGGCGGCGCTGATCGTCGAGCCCGACAGGCGGCCCGTCGATTTCGATAATCAGGATCGCTTCGGCGTCCAGCGGAAACCCGAAACCGAACGCCTCCTCGACCGCGGCGATAATCCCCCGATCCATCAGTTCCATGGCCGCGGGAATGATGCCAGCGGAAATGATATCGCTCACCGTGCCCGTCGCGTCGTCGACCGAGTTAAAGATCGCTCGCAGGGCGCGGAATTCCCGCGGATTGCGTGTCAGGCGTACCCAGACCTTGGTCACGATCGCCAGCGTGCCTTCGTTGCCGACGATCAGACCGGTCAGATCCAACCCGGGCGCCGCATCGACGGGCCCGGTTCGCACAACCGAACCGTCGCCCAACACGGCCTCGACGCCAAGTACGTGGTTGACCGTCACGCCGTACTTCAGGGTGTGCGGTCCGCCGGCGTTGGTGGCCACATTGCCGCCGATGGTCGAAGCGCCCTGGCTCGACGGATCGGGCGCGAAATGATAGCCCGTGCCGGCCAGTGCCCGCGTCAGCTCGATATTCGGGACCCCCGCCTCGACCACCGCGCAACGGTCGCGAAGGTTGATGTCGAGGATCGCCTTCATCCGCGTAAGCATGACCACCACGCCGCCGCCCACCGGCAAACATCCGCCGGCCAGACTCGTGCCAGCGCCGCGGGCGACAATCGGCATCTCGAACCGGTTGCAGAGCGTCACCACCTCGGCAACTTGGGCCGTGGTGCGAGGAAAGACAACGGCCTGGGGGCGGTTCTTCTCGATCGTGTAGCCGTCGCATTCGTAGACGACCATGTCGGCGGGCGCGTCGAGCAGACCGTCGGATCCAAGACATCGTCGCAACGCCGTCAGTAGTGCCTTGGGAACCTTACCCGCCATGGCTGCCTCTGGGGGCTATCGCTTCAACTGCCGGCCGAGCTTCTCCTCGACGCTGGCGATCTTCGACTCCAGGCGTCCCTGGCGGCCCTTGCGGTAGTCGATCTTGATGCTACACTCGACGCGGTCGCAATCGGCCGACATCCGCTCGAAACACCGCCGTACGACGTCCATCACCTCATCGTAAGGCCCTTCGATCGTGGTGCCCATGGCATGGGTCCGATAGTCCAGCCCGCTGGAGTCGATGATCTCCAAGCTTCGGGCAACGTAAGGACTGAGGCTGACGCCCTTGTCCAGAGGAAACATGCTGAATTCGAGTAGGACCATGGCATGTTCCTGGGAATAAAGCGACACGGACGGAAACGTGTGCCACTGCTTGCTTGCAAGCAGTGCGAGCGTGCCGAGTCCTTGGCTCCAC
>CAYUIQ010000106.1:0-27854 GCA_964444795.1 uncultured Planctomycetaceae bacterium | reverse complement strand
GTCGAGAACCCGCGGCTTGTCGACAGCGACGGCCTCGGAGGGCCATCGTACGGGGTCCGCGACAAAGCCGGATCGAAACGACCCATGCACCGCGAATACCAACCCCATCATCACGCACACGCCCGAGGCGCCCGGCGGCGAGTCTCGTGGCCGGCGCTGGCGATGTGTCTGGCGGCGGCTTACGCGGCGACCGGGTTCTATTCGGTGCAACCGGGAGAGAAGGCGATCGTTCGCCGCTGCGGTCGCGCGCTGCCCGAGTCGCGCGATCCGGGGTTGCACTTCGGTTTGCCTTATCCGCTGGATCGGGTCGATCGCGTCCGGATGATCGAGAGCAAGCAGGTGGCCGTGCGAACCACGCTGACCGAGCAGACACTCGGCCGGCGCGGTCAGCCGTCGGAAGCGGAGTGCCTCAGCGGCGATCGCAATCTGATTCTGGTTTCGGCGATCGTGCAGTACCATGTGCGGCTCGACGCCCCGGGCGAGTATCTCTTCAATACAGCCGACGTTGCCACGCTGGTCCACAACACGGCGGCCGCCGCGCTGACTTCCGCCGTGGCCTCGCGCCCGGTCGACAACGTACTGACCATCGACCGCCTGCTCATCCAGAACGAAGTTCGCGACGGGACCCAAGCGGCACTGAACGGCTACGGCGCGGGGGTTCGGGTGACGGCCGTGGCGCTTCGAGACGTGGGACCGCCGCCGCCGGTCGAGGAAGCTTTCCGCGACGTCAACAGTGCCCGGGAAGACCGCCAGCGGATGCAGAATGTCGCCCTGAAATACGCCGCCGAACGGGAAGCACAAACCCGGAGCGAGGAAAACGGGATCGCCCTGGCAGCCGAGGCCGAAGCGTATGAGATTCGCAAGACCGCCAAAGGCGAGGCGGCCCGATTTCTCAAGCAACGGGAGGCGCTGGTCACGGGCCGGCAGATTGCCGCGGTGCGATTGATCCTGGAAACGGCCGAAGAAGTGCTCCCCCGGGTGAGGAAGATCGTGGTCGACGGCGCGACGGGTGAGGCCGTCGACTTGGGAATCATCGAGGCCGGACCGTGAAGAAACGTGCCCTGCAAATTGCCCTGATCGGTCTGTTGATTGGCGTGGCTTTCTTCTTCCGCGGTCGTGACCGGTTGCCGGAGACTCCCGAGGCGACCGTCAACGCCCTGTTCGATGCGGCCGAAGCGGGCGACACGGCCGCTTACCTGCGGTTGATCGACGGCAAGCTGAAGGCCAAGTCGTTGGCCGTGAAAGAGCAGGTGGGTGCCCGGCAATTCGGCGAAGACCTTCGCGTCTGGGCCTCGGGGATCGAGAATTTCGGCATCACCCGCCAGGACGACCCCGCCCCGGGTCAGGTTGCCCTGGAAGTGAAGATCACGTTTGCCGACCGCGACGAAATCCAGCGGTGGGTACTGGTCGCCCAAGCGGGCGGTTGGGTCGTCACCTCGATGGATACGGCGGTGACCCAGGAGCAAGAAATTCCCTTCGGCACTCCGGTCTTCGGCACGACCGATCAGGAGTAGCTCAGCCCCCGGCTTTGCCGGGGGGCGGAGCGAGATGGCTGCCTTGCCGTCTATTCTTCCACGATCACCCGGAAGCCGACGTCATAGACCTTTTGATACGACTCGTACTCGAAGCGTACCGTCGAGCCGGACATTTTGGGGCGATCGTCCCAACTGCCGCCGCGGGCGACTTTCGTGCGCTTTACATCGCCGCCGTTGCGGCCGTCGCGGTCGGTGTAGGGATACGCCCGATAGTCGGATCGGGTCCATTCGCTGACGTTGCCCACCATGTCGTACAACCCGAACGGGCTGGCGTCGTTTTGGGCGACGTAATCGACAACAAACCACTTGTCGGTGAAGCGATCGTCGCGAAGCGGGAAGGTGCCGGCATACGGCCGGCGGCGATGGATCTTGCTTCCGCCGTCCCAAGCGACATACGTTACCTTGCGGCCGGCGTCGGCCAGATTGGCCCACTTCGAAAAATCCGTGTCCTCGTCGCCATAGAAGAACTGCTTCTCGCTTCCGGCGCGGGCGGCCCATTCCCATTGCGATTCGGTCGGGAGCATGACTTTCTTGCCCGACTTCTTCGACAACCACTGGCAGAATCTTGTTGCTTCCTGCCACGAAATACGGGCGACCGGCTGATTCACATGGTTGGCGATATAGCCGGGTACCGCATGGTCCTTGCCGTCTTCGTCGAGATAGCGCGTGTCGTGGACCGGGTCGAACGCCGCGTACTGCCCGTTGGTCGTTTCGGTCACGGCCATCCAGAACGGCTTGGCAAACTTTACGACCGCTCGCGGCTGTTCGTCGGGCAGCCCCGCTTGACTACCCATGACATACTCACCCGCGGGAATGCGGACCAACTTCATCATCATGCCGTCGGCCAATTCGATTTCCATCGTGGCGTTGTCGCCCTGAAGCTGCTTGGCGCGATTGGCGTCGAAGGGGAAACCGCTCGCCTTCAAACCGTCGGGAGCCGGCTTTTCGACTTTCTCGGGCATCACCGGCTCGACCGCTTCTTCCTTCAGCGAAGCCATCGTGAGGCGATGCTCCTCCTCGGGGTTATCGAGCAATCCGGCATAGAGCGTGGCCAATTCGAGACGTCGTTTCTCGAATTGGGAATTATTCCACATGCCGCGATACGGCGCGTTGAGATCGATCCACGTGTGCAGCCGCTCCCAAGCTTCGGTGTCGAGCTTCACACCGTGATGGCCCTTTTTGAGCCGTTGGATCAGTTCGCTGGTCGAGGAGTGATACTCCATGGGGTTAAGCATCTGGAGATCGCTCTCGGGACCGGGGCGATTGACGTAGGGATTCAACGCCGCGTACGACGTATCGGTTCGCCAGTTGCCCTCGCGATGGGCAATGAACGAGAGCCCGGCCTTTCTGTCTTCGTCGTTGTGGCAACCGACACAGTACTTGTTGAGCACCGGTTGCACTTCGGCCTGGTAGGAGAAGGGCCGTGCCGGGCCGTGCCAGGGGTCGATCTCGCGCGGGGCGCGTCTCGCGGCGACCGTTGGCCGGCTCGGCGACGCACTGCTAAGATCTTCGTGGCAACCGACACACGACATCCGTTCACCCCGCATTCCGACCATCCAGCTTCGCATCAGGGCGACCGCCTGGCCTTCCTCGTCGAGTGGCTGAATGGCGATCGGCGTGTTGGCCGGGGCGCGGAACCAAAACGAACCGTCGTCTTCCACCGGAACCGTTCCCAAGATCCGTTTGATATCCCAACTCGATTCCTGCCCGACCGATTCGTGGCCACCGCTCTTCATGTAACCGTAATGATAGGCCATCACGCGAAGCGATTTCACTTTGCCGCGGGGCACACCGATCAGTCCGCGACCGGCGTAGACGTCGGTGCAGAAGACGGTCGATTCGTCGACCTCGGGTTTCGTTCGATCGACCAGCACGGGCGGCCGCTTCGTGGCCACAAAGGGGATCGGCTCGAAGATATCGTAATTGGGGTCCTCATAGACGACCGTCATGTTGTCGAACTTGTCGACCAGGCAGAGGGCCCACTTCCTCGTGCCCGGGCAGCCTCGCATCGAGACGAGGAAGTACTTGTCGGACAACGGCCAGGGGGTGCCAAACGTGTACTTCTGGCCGCCGCCCTGATTGTCGTACACATTGCCGACCACGTCGCGGCCGAAGCCGGGAATCTCTTGAACGCAGCCGGTCACCTCGGCCGGTAAGACCTCGGGATGGATGTTGACGGTCGAGCCTTCCGGTCCCCAGGTTTTTTCTTCCGGATGGTGACGTAGCGGATAAGCGCGGCTCAGCGACGGGTTGATCAGCATCAGCCGGCCGGTCTCCGACTTGGCGTGATGTCCGCTGACAATGCCCGCCATCAGGCTCGAATGGTTGGGCACCGGGCGCGCCCACACGAAGGCGGCGGGGAAGTAGCTTCCGCTACCCCAGTATTCCATTTGGCCCGTGCCGTCGGGATTCATGTGGAACATGATGCGGCTGAAGTAATGCGGGGTATCCGTGTACTCCCAACGGAGATACATGACGCGCCCGTTGGCCATCACCCGGGGGTGCCAGTCGCTGTCCTGCTCGAAGGTAAGCTGCCGTACCTCTCGCTCTTCCGTGTTGATCCGGTAGAGGTTGACCATCGGCTGCGAGCCGTTCACACAGGGAAGCCCCTGCATCCCCGCGGTCGAGCAAGCCACAATGCAGTCGTCTTCGGGAAGGTAACAGGAGTCGAACCACTGCACGTCGGGCTGATCGTCGGGGGTGAGCTGGCGGAGGTTCTCGCCACGATCGTCGACTTCCAGCACGGCCCATTTGCCGTTGGAGCCGATACCGGAGAACATGACCTTTCGGCCGGAACTGTGCAGGTCGAGGTGCTTGATCGCCGACTTGTCGCGGTGCCGGTAGAGTGTCTCGGCTTTTACCTCGCCGCGGAGATTCGAGATGACCGAGATTTCGTTGTCCCAGCCACTGACCCGGATCGTTGTCGTGGTGTACGCGTTGAGATTCCGATTGGCTTCGCCCTTGCGGCGAACGACCAACAGACGGTCGAAGTCCAACAGCGGGTTGGCCAGCGTGGCCTCGCGGATCAATGCCTGCAAGTCCTTGTTGGCGTCGCCGTCCTTTTCGTTTTCCTTGAGCTTGGCTTCGATCTGGACGAGTCGCTCGAGAAACTCCTTGCCGCGGGGATAGCGGTCGCCGTATTCGCTGTTGAGGTCCTCGATCACGCGCCGGGCCGACTCGACCGTGTTGACCGGCACATCGCCGTTGTTGACGGCCCGTGCCTGGGAGGTAAACAGCGTGGCGGTCAGTAGCCCGACACATAGCAACAGGGCCGAACGCCGAACGATCCAGCAAGACATGCTCATGGGATTCCTTCGTGGGGGGGTGGCGGGAGGGGCGTGGTGGATGTACTTGCCCAGGCACTGGTTTGCGGGTTACCCGTCATCTTCCGCAAAGCACCCAAACATGTGCCCTATTGTATCTCGCACCGGCGCGATGTCCAAGATGTTCCCCGGATCGGCGACCCCCTCCAGTCGGGTGGGCAGTCCTAGTAGGCATCGGCGGAGTTTCGGCGATGAAGACCCGATCGAGACATCGTTCACGGGAATCGCCGGGGATGGAAAGAACTCGTTTCCCCATGGGAAGTGGGGGGCAAGAGGCACGTCGATTGCTTGCACAATCGATAAAAGCTGTGTATTCTAGACAAACTACATAGTCTCTTGTTCTTGCCGGCCGCGTGCCGCGCGATCTCATCTTTACCGGAGGATTTGCCATGAGACATCGAGTTTTCGTATTGGCGCTGGCAGCCGTCCTGGTCACGCTGGCCGGTACTACCATGGGGGCTTCCGTTATGATCGGCCCTGGCGCCGGCACCGGCAGCAACTCCGCCCCCGATACCGGGGATCGGCTGAACGTCGAGCGGGACTTCGTGCCTCTTCCCGCGCTGACCTACAACATCGACAGTTTCTCCTTTGACTCCTCCGGCACATCGGGCACGGTCACGCCGTTTCTGGCCACCGGATCGCCCAGTACGTACACCACGGTGTGGGTCGGGCCGGACTTCAACACCAGCGCCACGGGCATCGTCACCGACACGTACGCGCCCGGCTCGCAGACGGTCGCGCTGTCTTCGGCGGCCAACATGTTTGCCGGCGTCTACACGGCCGGTGGGCGGGTGGATTACAGCGGCGGTGGAAACGTAGACCACGACAACAGCTATCCCGCGCCGACTCCCGGCAGCACGATCGACGGGTTCAGCAACGGCAATCTCGGCAGGACGTATGCCTTCGAGGTCAACCTCTCCTCGGATGTCGTGTTCAGCACGG
The DNA here is from genome assembly GCA_964444795.1 of uncultured Planctomycetaceae bacterium. Lineage (GTDB taxonomy): Bacteria > Planctomycetota > Planctomycetia > Pirellulales > Thermoguttaceae > JABMRP01. Next base: position 22,054 of record CAYUIQ010000106.1, on the reverse strand, counting down.
CCACGATGAGCGGCGACGCTGACTCCGGCATCGCCGTCGGCAAGCTCTACACGCACGCGGTCGACACCGCCGGCACCGCGGCCGGGCGATCGGTCAACGGCGTGCCGTTCGAGCGAGCACTGCCTCCCTCGGGTGGGAATACCTCTGGCGCCAACTGGAGCATCACCGGGGCCAACAACGGATGGACCGGTTCGTCCGGCAATGTCACCGGCGACACGGGAACGCTCATCTCGGACTTCTGGTACAACGGGAATCCGCAGACGACGACCCTGACCGGCCTGGAGCCCGGCCGGGATTACATCGCCACTTGGTACGGTCGTGGTTTCGGCCCCGTGGGCGATCGAGTTCAGACCGTCAGCGTGGACGACGGCACCGGCGGGCCGGCGATCGGCCTGAACGTCTTCGATCAGAACTTCTCCGGCGACGGCAACGGAAATCTGCTGAACTTGGCCTATACGGCCCCGGCCAGCGGGGAGATCCGCGTGTCATTCACGCCCCATGGCGCGGCCTCGTTTCACCAATACGCCTTCACCAACGAGTTGCTCGGGCCTCCCCATGCGCCGTTCGACGTGACCCAGCCCGCCAACGACTGGTCCGCCGAGATCGAAGCCGGGACGTACAGCCATGCACTGAACTTTGGCTCCGGCGCCGTCGCCACCTCGGTCAATGGTGTGCCCTTTACGGCCGCTGGCACGGGCGCCTTCCCCAGTGGCGGTGGAAACAACGACTATACCAACGCGTGGGGCGGGGTCGACGGCAATAACATCACCGGCGACAACGGTCTTGCCGACAAGTTCCTCCACGACGGCGGGAGCCAGGCGAATATCAACCTCACCGGCCTGATCCCAGGACAGCAGTACCGCGCGAAGCTCTTCTTCGTGGGATGGGACGGCACCGACCGGACGACGCTCCTCGACGATCTCGATGCCCTCGGCGAAGAGACCTCCTTCAATCCCACCGTGCCCGGTGTGGACAATGGCACCGTCGTCAGCTACGTGTACACCGCCCAACCGGACGGCCAGTTGAACCTCTCGCTCTCGTTCCCCAGCAACGCGTCGCCGCATACCTATGCGTTGACGAATCAACTGCTCGCCGCAGGGCTCTCGGCGGGGACCTTCACACCCGACCCGCTCACCGGCGACGTCGACAGCGGCATCGCCGCGGGCAAGGCCTACACCCACGCGATCAATCTCAACCACACCGGCAACACGACCGTCAGCGGTGCCGTGTTCACGGGTTCCGGCGCGAACGTCGACAACCCGGGCACGAATAACTATCGCACGGCCAACATGGCCAACAACTTCGTCAATAACGGCAACCCGGTCACCGGCGACGTCAACGGGCTGCTCACGGAATTCCTCTACGACGGCGACAACCCGGAGACCCTGACGCTGAGAAACCTCCGCCCGGGGCAGAAGTACGTGGCGACGTTCTACAACACGGCGTTCGGCGGCGTCGGCGGGCGGCTGATCGATATCACCACCAGCCAGGGCGACCAGATCGCCTTCGACCAGAACTTCACCAACGACCGCAACGGCAACCTCCTGCGGTACGAGTACGTCGCCCAGGGCACCTCAATGACCTTCGCGTTCTCGCCGCTGCTGACCAACGCGTCGATGCACCAGTACGCCTTCAGCAACGAAATGTCTGGCTACAAGGCCCTGCTGACGGACAACTTCTACGCGCCGGGGAATCCCGACACCTACGACGTGAACTTCAACCTCGAAGCGCGTCAGGGTGGGCGCTTGGCCGTCGGCGGCGCCACGGTCACATATACCCCGGCTGGGAACCAGCAGGTCGGCAACGCCACGGGCAGCGTGGACGGTGGGAATTATCTACTGTCCGCCTTCAACGGGACGACCGCCCTGGATCACAACTTCAACGACGCCGATTCGGCCGGGGGATTGCTGATTGCTTTCGACATGGCTCCCAATCTAGTTGCCAACGCCGACACCTCGGTTTGGGGAGCGATTTCCTTGGGGCTCAGCCAGGCCGACCGCAACGCGTTCATCAACACCGGTGCGGAGCATTTCGGCATTCTCTTCCGCGGCAACGGGGGTATCCAAGCGTTTGACGGCAGCACCGACGTGACGGGCGGCGCCGGGTCATGGACCTCCAGCACTCCCGTCACCAACCAGCTCCACCACTTCGAGTTGCTGCTGACAGACCCGACTGACAGCAACCCCTTCGACGGTGTCGGTCAGACAAATATCGACATCTTCGCGGACGGCCTTTCCGTCTACAGCTTCGTCAAGACCGGTGGCGGGTATGCCAACAACTACATCAACTTCAGTTCCACCCACATCGGCGGCTTCGACAACCTGATGATCGCCCAGGCCGTGCCCGAACCGTCCACGTTTGTCTTGGCGGCCCTCGGCCTGCTGGGCCTGGGCTTGCTCGGCCGGCGACGACGACGCGCTGCGTAAGAAAACTGGCCACTGAATAACTTGGGGACTGGCCCGAGAAGCCACATTTCGGGTAGAATCACTGGCTACCCGTTCGAGGTGGCTACTGCTCTACCGATCCCCAAGGGCCCAACCACGGTGACCGCGCTAGCCCTGGACTACACGTACCGCTATTTGCAACCGTCGCGATGGGACCCGCCGTCGCGGACGTTGCAGCTTGCGACGTTTTCCGAAGAGGAAGACGATCATCCCTACTTTTTCACCGGCCGGCTGGTGCGTCCCGAGCACACGGCCAAGATGTTGCGAAGTCTGATGCGCGTGGTGCAAGCCCGGTTCCACGTGCCGCCGGCCATGCTGGGGCGAATTCTCGCCATGGCCGACCCGGTGGTCACCAGCAGCGACGATCGGCTGCGGCTGGAAGGATTTTCCGGTTGTTGCGGCGTGTATGCGCGCGTTGATCTGCGGCCGGACGCGCTGGCCGGCACGACGTTTGGCCGGGGCACAACCAACGTCGACTTCAACCAGCCGATGCTCTCCGCCCTGGCAACGATACGCCCGACGGACGACGTCTCCCTCTCCGTCGGCACCGATGAGGTCGCTCTGTCGAAGAATCGCGAGGCGGTCGTCGAGAAGAAGGTGAAGCTGCCGGTGCGGTGGGTGAAGGGGTTTGTCGAGGTCCAGGCGTGTCAAAGCCGAATGCAGCCCATGCTGGAGGTACCCGGGGTCGAGGCGAATCGTTTTCTTCGCTCGTTGCCGAGGATGAAGACGAACCGGCGAGCAACCTGGGTCACCCCGGCCGGTCGTGGCTTGCGGCTCTCCCAACGCGAGAGTCGCGGTGCGGTGCGCATCGGCGGGCTGGAACGTCTCAGGGTGCTCGAAGGACTGGCCTCGCGGGCCCGATCGATGCGCGTCTATGCCGACGACGCAACCGGGGCGTCCGGTTGGGAGTTGGTCTTCGACGATTCGCGGTTTCATCTGGCCCTGAGCCCGGAGGTGTGGCGGGGATTCTCCGGCGAAGGCCAGGCGCTGGAGTCGCTCGCTTCGGAGGCCTGGAAGGCCGCGCTGCCGAAGGTCCGCGCCTGTCTGAAATGGCAATCGGTGATCGATCTGGAGGATGTGACCAAGGGCCTGGGGCTGGAAGCCGGCGTGGTGCGAAACGCGCTGGCGGTGCTGGGCTCGCGGGGGTTGGTTGGATACGACCTGGACGAGTCGTCCTATTTTCACCGCGAGTTGCCGTTCGACGTATCACAAGTGGAAAAATTGCAGCCGCGGCTGAAAAACGCCCGCAAACTGATCGACCAGGGCAAGGTGCGTATTGTCACCCGTTCGGCCGCGCAAGTCGAAGCACGGGTCGAAGGCAGCGGCGTGGAACATCGCGTGCGGCTGGCGGCCGAGACGTCCCGCTGTACGTGTCCCTGGCACGCCAAGCACGGGGCGAGTCGCGGCCCCTGCAAGCACATCCTGGCAACGCGCATCATTCTGGAGGAAACCGACGGTGAGTGAACAGCAGTTGACCGAGATCCTGGAGCAGGGCGACAGCGAGGCGTGCGTCGCGTATTTCAAGGACGTTCCCGAGAAACAGCGACGCGAACTGGCGCCCCTTTGCCGCAAGTGGTTCAACAAGATTCAGAAAAACGACTTCATCGAGACGTCGCCGGGTTCATTCTCCCCCAACCCGTTGATGCCCGCCGCCGAAGCGGCCCTGTTTGCCACGGCGACACTCTCGGAGTTGAAGAAACTCGCGGCCCATCGGCGCCCCCAGCAAGAGGTCGTCTATCAACTGCTCATCGATCGGCGTCCCAATTGGGTACGTCAGTGGGTGCCTTCGCTGCTCGACGAAGAATACTACTGGGTGAATTGGACGCTCGTCCGCCGGCTCGTGGCCGCCGGTTTGGCCGACAGGCCGGACCATCCCAACTACTATCAGGGGATGATCAGCGGGATCGCCGGCAGTCGCGGCCCGACCGAAGAAGATGCCTCGCTCGAACAGTGCCTGCTGGATGATCCCGGCTTGCTCGACGACGAGGTCTGGCGGCTTTTCGAGTACGACGGGGCCGGTGAAAACAGTCTGGCCAACTTTGACCGGTTCTCGTGGGGCGGGAAGTGGAGCGACGCCCTGCTTTCGCTAATGAACGCCGGGCGGCTGCCGCGAGAGCGCCTCCTGAGTTGTTCGCTCGATGCGTTGGACCGCGATTTCAACCACTACCGGGCGAAGTGGTTCGCCGCCTTCTACGACGCCCTGAAGGCCTCGCCGGAAGAAACGGCAGACCACGCCCCGCGCTACCTGCGGCTGCTGGGTGTCTCGGCACCAAATATCGTCTCCTGGGCGTTCAAGAAAGTCGAGCGGCTGGCCAAGACGGGCGCGTACGACGCCGGCGCGCTGATCGCCGGACTGCAACCCGTGCTCCAATCGCGGCAGAAAGGGATCGTGAAGAAGGCGCTGGCCTTGCTTGCCAAAACCGCCAAGCAGTCGCCCGACGCGTCGCGCGACGTCGCCCTGGCCGCGGTGACCGCCCTGGGCCACGAAGCGGCCGACGTCCAGGAAGCGGCCATGAAGATCATCGACCAGACCGGGACACCCGGCGACGGGGAACTCGTCGCCGCCATGGCCGAGTATGCGGAGATTGTCGCCCCTTCGCTGCGCGATCGGCTGGCCCAGTGGATCGGCGCGGTCGATGACGGCACCGCATCCATGCAGCCGGCGGCCGACGACAGGCCCGTCGACCTCGAAGGGCTCGATCCGGCGCTGCGCGAGATTTTCGGAATCGACGCCCTGCTGGACCACATCGAACACGGCCGCGTCGCCGTTCCCGCCGCTTCCTTCGACGGTACGGACATCTCGCGACTCGATCCCGCCGAACAATTGACGCCGATCGAAGACCTCGACGAACTGATCGACGTCTGTGCGCGGGTGATCGAGGACGAGTCGCTGGCCGACGACGCCGAGCGGGCGATGGACGGGTTGTCGCGACTGTGTGACCAACGGCCCGACGATTTCCCGCAGCGCGTCGGTCCGTTGCTCAAGCGGGCCACCCATCTACTAAAGGAAGACATGGCTCCGTTTCGGGGGATGGGCCCGGATAGCGATCTATGCGGATTGGTCTACACGTGGGGCACGGGAACGGCTCTTCCGGCAGAGGCGGATGCCCAGGAGGAAGAAGGGGAGCAGGAATCCTGGACCTCGCGGAACCTGAAAAAGGCGATCGGGTTCCTGTCGCGGCGTTCGCTGGCCCTGGCCGAGCGAATCGCCGTCGGCAAAGCGGCCCCCCTGCTGGGCGCGCCGACCCATTCCGGCGGATGGATCGACGCACGAGAACTCGCCCGAAGGGCCGCCGCATGGAAGGGCGACGACCCGATCCCCAGCGACGTGTGCCTGGCGATGCTGCGGACGGCTCCCGAGGGACGAACGGAAGCCCTGGAGCAACTCAAGAAGGCCACCACCGAATGGCAACGGGCGATCCGCTACGCACTGGGAGCAGAGCGGGTGACGATCGGCAAGACGGCCTCGCTGTGGATTGCCGCGGCCCGATGCCGGGCGCCCTGGTCGGACGACGCAAAGATCGAAAATGTCTTCCCAAGTCTCGGCCCCGACGCCGGCCTCGCGGCCTCGTATTCCTTCCGCTGCGCAACGCGGAGCCACGGCCATACCGACTTGTTCATCCATTCGAAGCCGAAGCCGCCCGAGAGTGTCGATCCCGATTGCATCACCGTCATCCTGCACGCCCAGCGTTCCGTCGGGCAGATCTGGGAATTGGGCGGCGCCGGAGGGCGAACGGTGGGCTCGGTTCGCTGGACAGCCACCGTCTGGCCACAAGCGCGGGAGTCGTTCTTCGCCGCCGCGGCCTTCGACATTGCCGACAACATCGACTGGTGGGAAGCCCGATGGCAGAACAAGGCAATGTTGGAACCGCTGCTCGACTCGGGTACGCCGCTTCGATCGATGGGCCTGCTGCTGCTGGCGGCTGGCTTGGGCGCAAAAGAGCCGGGCGAATACGGGCTGGCCACCGACGCCGCCATCGGCGCGATCGAAGATGGGCGTCTCGGTGCCGACAACTTCGGTCCGATGCTCGCCCAACTGCTGCCCACCGGGCTGGTGAAGCCGGGCCGCTGGCAGCGAACGCTGGCCGAGGTGGCCCGCGTGTCGGGGGTTCATGCCCTGGTCGTGCAGCAGTCGTTGCAGCGGGCCCTGTGCGGCAAGCTGGATCGCATGCCCCGTGATTACGGCAAGCTGCTCGAACTGTTGAGGGAACTCTCCATCGATCTGACGCAACCGGTGACCGAAGAGCCCTGCCGCGCGTTTCTCGCGCAGATCAAAGGATCCGGAAAGGCAGCCAAAGCGGCCAAGGCCCTGCTCGCTTTGGCGCCGGAGAAAGCCTCGCAATCGGGCAAGCGGCTGATGCAGCAGGCGCTGGCCGCGCGGCTGGCGGCCGCCGGGAGATACGCGGATCGCTAACCCGGAGGATGACGGCACCGCGGGATGTCGGTCGCTTGCGACGCAGGGAGAACTTAGGTATTCTTACAGCCAGTTGCCAATCCTCGTACCGGAAAAAAGACAGATGAACTTCTCCATTTCGACATCGTCCCTCGTCCCGGCTATCGCCACGATTGCATCGCTCATCGCGACCGCTGCCGCCGACGCGCAGGCGGCCGAACCGGCCAGGCCCAACGTCTTGATGATCACCTGCCACGATCTGGGGCGCCATCTGGGCTGTTATGGGATCGAGTCGGTCGATTCGCCGCACCTCGATACGTTGGCCAGCGAAGGCGTCCGCTTTGCCAACTACTTCTCGACCTCCCCGACCTGTTCGCCCTCCCGGGGCAGTATGCTCACGGGTCGTTATCCGCAATCCAACGGGCTGCTCGGCCTCACCCACGCGCCTTGGTGGTGGAAACTGAACGAAGGCGAACGGCACATGGCCGCCATCCTGCGCGACGCCGGCTTCCGAACCGTGTTGGTCGGATTGCAGCATGTCACACAAGACGATCCGCACACGCTCGGCTATCAAACCGTGCTGTCGCGGCAGAGCAAGGCGGGAGAGACGGTCCAGGCGGCTTCCGATTGGCTCGGTCAGGCAAAGCCGTCCGACGGGCCGTTTTTCATGAAGGTCGGGTTCTTCGAGGTCCACCGGGCCGGCGGATCGTTTCGGCATCGGCAGCCGTATACGGAGAAGGGCGTGACCATTCCGCCTTATCTGCAAGACACGCCGGAGATTCGTGACGACCTGGCCCGATACCAGGCCGATATTCACGTCACCGACGCCCACATCGGCAAGATTCTCGCCGCCCTGAAAGCAAGCCCCGTGGCCGCCGATACGCTGGTCATCTTCACCGCCGACCATGGCATTCCGTATCCCGGCGGCAAGTGGTCGCTGCGCGACGACGGGTTCAAGATACCGCTGATCATGCGATTGCCCGAAAGCGCGATGTCCGGCAGCAAGGTCTTTTCGCAATTGATGAGCAACGTTGACCTGCTGCCCACGCTGTTGGACGTCCTCGGCGTTCCCATTCCCGAGAACGTGCAGGGCATGAGCTTCAAGGCGGTCATTGATGGGAAGACGACCGACGGGCCGCGGAAGTATGCATTCGGTCAGCGCGTCAGCCACGCATTGCGCGACAACACGGGCCGAACGATTCGTACGGAGCGTTACAAGCTGGTCCGTAACTTCGAGAAGGGCCGCTCGGTAATCTACCCGACCGACGCGGTGCCGATGCGCGTTTCGCAACATATCGAACGCCCGAGACGCAACGGCACGCGGCCGTTCGTGCAGTTGTTCGACCTGCAAAAGGATCCCGACGAATTCCACGACGTTGCCCGGCAGCCGGAATACGCGCCGGTGGTCAAGGAATTGTCGCAAAAACTCCACGCCTGGATGAAAGAGGTCGACGATCCGCTTCTGCAGGGTCCCATCGCCACGCCCTATTACCAACGCTCGATAGAAGCGTTTCGGGCGATGGTTGAGGAGTGAAGGCACCGGGCGCAGGTCTCTCCTCTCCCCGTGGGAGAGGGGCCGGAAGTGAGGGCCAGGGGAACGTGCGTGGCGTTCTACCTAGTGCTTTGTCAAGTCTTAGTTTGGGGGTGGCTGGGGTCGAGATGCGAGGAACGAGCAGTGAGCCCCCAGATGGAAACTACTGGGGGCTCACCACTCGTTCCTCGCGGTTCGACCCCAGGCACCCAACCCCAATTCCTTGCCTTGACAAAGCACTAGACCCTGTTCTGAAATTCGTACGATGGCTCTCCGAAGCCGTCGACTCAAATCGGGCACGCGTGAATTCGACGGGCTGGGAAGCCCATCGTACAAGGCTCACGGGTCCGCTCCCCAAACGTAACAATTCCCCTTAGAGAACTCTCGGAACCCGATCTTGCGATACATTTCCACTCCCGCCGGCGAGGAAAACAGCGTGCCGATGCGGTAGCCCAGCGGCTTTGCCACTTGCAGTGTTTCCAGGACTAGCGCCGTCGCGATTCCCTGGCGTCGGTGGTCCGGCAGCGTGGCAATGCTGGAAACGCCGGCGATTCCCGCCCCGAGGAAGAGTGATGCCGTGGCAACGGGGATGTTACCGACCAGGGCAAGAAAATGGCGCAAGGGTTTCTCCGGGCCAAGCCCCAGATGAGCCAGAATGTTGTACCAGGTCTCGGCCGCAAAGTCGGGGAACGCGTAGACGTCGGTCATCACCGAACACCACGCCTTGAGCATCTCCACATCAGAGACTTCTTCGATAGCGAGGTTTTCGGGAGCCGGCTTCCTTTCTTCAAGGGCGTCCAACTCGACAGCCATCGCCGCAGCCTCGAAGCCGTGGGCGAACCCGTTCGCCTCCAGACGCTTGCCCAGATCGTCTGGCTCCGTGGTTGGCCCCGTCCACCAGAACATGGGTACGTTACGATCACGGGCACGAGTCGTTGCCTTGGCTATGGCGTGATCGACTTCTCCGTCGGAGATCCGGGCTCGAAAGACGTTGTTGAAAAACGGAAAAGGGACGTCGGTGATCGTCCAGACGGTCTGTTCGTCCTGGCGAAGCTCCATCCCCGGCCACGCTGCCCAGGACAGGCAGCAGTCGACGCCGTTGTCCTCAACGGCTTTGCTGACGACGGAATTGGAGAAGTCGGTGAGTATTTCGGGCATGAGAGAGAGTGCGGGGCGAGCATGTGATAGGGGGCAAACGGGTCACGAAAGCAGAGCCCGCTCCGCTTCAAGCGCCCCGCACCCCCGGCCCCTCTCCCGGAGGGAGAGGGGAGAATCGCGGGCCTACCGTCCGACCGGCTTGACGGCCGTTTGCTTGGTGGGCACCATTTTTTGACAGGGGTATTTGTCCTCGGAGACCGCGACGCCGCGGGCGCGGAGCGATTGGGCGATGTTGATCTTGAAATCGTCCGGCACGCTCTCCAACGCCGCTTCGAGCGCCGCCACGGCTTCGTCGTCGGGGATGCGCTCGAGGCAGCAGCGAGCGTCCTCGCGAAGCTCCTTGTTGGCCAGCACTTTGACCACCGGATCGACCGTGTGGCAGCATCCGAGTTCCGAGATCATCCAGAGCGCCTCGCGCCGAACGGCCGCCGGCTGATCGTCGCCGAGCAAGGTGAGCAGTTCCTTGACCACGGCCTCTTTTCCTTTGGCATCGGGTGCGCCGACGACGCGAACGATCTTCCACATCGCCCGTTTGGCGGCCCGGCCGACTTCCAACTCGCCCTCGGCCACTAGCTTGGCCATCGGTTGCATGGCCGGTGCGCCAACCTCGCCGGCCCCCAGCCAGGCCTCCGTTCGCACGTCCGGATTGTCGTCTTTGATCTTCGCGATCAACTGATCAAGAGTCATATCAAAATCCTCGTTTCTTGGGAATGTTCATAGGAGCGATCGACCGACAAGGGTCGTCTCTTATAAGTGGTAGGGATGTCGCTGCGGAGTGCTCATCATCCGCGCGGCCTGATCGTCGCCGACGATCTCCTGTTTGTCTTGATCCCAGGTGAGCTTGCGGCCGAGGATGTAGGCCAGGTTGCCGAGGATGGTGAGGTTGGCCACTCCGGCGCCCCACTCGATGTCCATGATGCAGCGATGGTTCGTGTCGCGAATGCCGCGGAACCAATCTTGCATGTGCCCGGGGCTCTTGTAGACGTCGACCGCTCCGGCGGGCGGTGTCCACTGGCGCACTTTGCGCTCGGCCCAGGTGCCGCCGTCGCCGCCCCAGTGCATGCACTTGCCCTTATCGCCGTGGTAAATGGCCCCGTAACCGGGCCGCGAGATCTTCGAGACGCCGTCCTTGAACTCGTCGGGCGTTCGCTTTTCGGCCGGAGGAAGCTGATCGTTGGGCATCTGCGTCCAGGTCATCTTCCAGTCGGGGTTCTTGAACGTGTAGGTCACGTTCATGTAGACCGCGCTGTCCCAGAGTCCCTGGTTGGGAGGCGTGCCGGTGGCCTCGACGGTGACCGGGCCGGTGCCGTCGGCGCCCATCCAGTACATGGCGCAGCTCATCACGTGGGCGCCCCGGTCGCGAATCTGACCGCCGCCCGACTCCAACAGCCAGCGGAACACGCCGTGCAGATGCCGCTTGTTGAACGGGCGCCAGCGCAGCGGGCCGAGCCACATGTCCCAATCCAACTCGGGCGGGGGATCGCCGTCGGCCGTCTGCGTCGAGTCGGCCGGACTGGGATAGTGGAAACACTCGACGTTGCCGACCTTGCCCACCACGCCGTTGGCCAGATAGCGGTGCATCATGTAGGCCTCGGGCTGCGAACGGCCCTGCGAGCCGATCTGCGAGGCGATGCCCGCCTTCTTCGCCGCGGCAACCATCGCCCGGCTCTCCTCGATCGTGCAGCAGGCCGGCTTCTCACAGTAGATGTGTTTACCCGCCTCGGCCGCATGCACGAAATGCACGCCGTGCCAATGGTCGGGCGTGCCGATGATCACCGCGTCGATATCCTTACGCTCGAGGATATAGCGATAGTCGCGGTAGACGTCGGCTTGCGGGCCGACTTCCTTGGAAGCGCGTTCGAGCCGGGTTTCGTCGATATCGCAAACGGCAATACTTTGTGCCGCGCCTTGATCCCGCATCACGCCTAGTTCGCGGTACAAGCCCCGCGCCCGGCCGCCCATGCCGATATGGCCGACGTTGATTCGATCGTTGGGGCCCTTCCGATTGGGCGCCGCAAGCACCCCGGAGGGCATGACGTACGGAGCGCTGAGTACCGCTCCGGTGGTCGCCAGGAAATCGCGGCGACGGAGTTTCGTGCGTTGGTTCATGGTTCCTTCTCACTGGGTTTCGAAGTGCTACCGCATATACGCCGACACCGCGAGGGCCAAGATCACGACCGCACCCGGCGCCGCTGCCGACCGCCGATCAGACGACGCGCCGGTGATTATGGGTGATACGATAGCGGTTGGCAAGGGTTAGCAGCCTGGTGAGAAAGGGTGATTTGTGGCGAGCCCCCAGAAAATGCGGCAGTGGGAAATCGCTACGATCGATCTCAGGCACGCGACAGGGGGGGAACTCTGCCTGCGATCGCACGCACCCCTCCGTCAGGGCATAAGACTCCTGCGATGCCAAGACGCTGATACCGGGATAATGCCTGTCCTTTTCTCTCCTGTCCTTTTCTCTGCTTCTCGCGCGTTGTCATTCGCCCCGCAGTTTTGCCACCAGGGCGGACAGAGCGAGGCGAACCGAGGAAAACGTGTACGGGTCCTCGGGATGGGGCGGACGGTCACCCTTTTGAAAATACGGGCGCTCGAGGTAGATTCGGCCCCACTCCGCATCCACGTCGGTGACAAAGTATCGCAGCAGTTCCTCGGAAGCGAGGATTCGCTCGCAGAAAAGGGCCAGGGACTCCAGCGGTTGATCGTAGCCGCTCTTCAAGAGAATTTCACTCTCCCGGACGCGACGCAGCAGGACAACTTCCAGAGCGCCCTGGGCATCGGCAAGATGACTTTCCAGGCATTGCTCGATCTCCAATTCGGCCTGCCGTTTTCCGGTCACCGGTGAAGCTCCCTTGAGCATGCCGTCGCCACCCATGCGGCCGATGGCTTCGGCGAGAGAGAACTTGCGCCCCCGACGGATATCCCGTTCGATCTCAGCGTCCTCGGAACTGGGACGTTCTTTCTTATCTTCGCTCATGATATCGAAGGCGGGTGCTCGGTTTCGTTGGGGACGAGTTTCTCAACCGTTGCTTTGAGTTCTCTGGAGGCGGTCTCGGCACGGACCAGCGCGCGATGCGCCGGTGATTATGGGGGATACGATAGCGGTTGGCAAGGGTTAGACGGCCGGTTGGAGAAGTCGTGGCACACGAGACGGAAGACTCCCCCTGGGGACGGGGGCACCGGCGTGGAAATCAACGACCGGCCGACGGCCCGTCCGCGCTATCGGCCTGTGCAAGGATCGTGTCGAGCTGCTCCCAGGTCGACTCGACCTGCGGTTTGCCAAGGCCCAATGCGGAAAAGAGCGGGGCGGCGCGAAGCTGTACTTGCCGAGCACCCAGCGACGTGCGCCCCTTGATATGGCAGAACAGGTTGGCCAATGCCACCACGTACACCATCTCGCGATGCGGTCCGTCACAGTCGCCGGGGGCGTGGTGATAGCGCAACGCGGCGGTCACCGGATCTCCAAGTCGCCACTTCTGGCCAACGAACTGGCCAAACACCGTGTGATCGAAACCCAGGACTTCCGCTTCCACCTCGCACACCGGGGTCTCCTCGGTCAGTGTGTCGATGACCCGGCAGAAGGGCTTGTGGAGGTATTGATCGATCAGGATCAGCCCCAGGTCGTGCAGCAGACCGGCCAGATAGGCCTCCTGGGGAGCAACCTTCCCCGACACTCGGGCGAGATGACGCGCGACGGCGCCCACGCCGACCAGATGATTCCACAGATTGTGCCGATCGTAGGATTTGTACCCCGAAGTTTCGCGAAACAGCCCAGCAAGGTGTGCGCTGAAGGCGAGATTCCGCACTTCCTGGAACCCCAGCAGGGTAACCGCCCGCGGCAAGTCGACCGCTTCGTGTGAGCCGAAGTACGATGAATTGGCCGTTCGCATGACGCGAGCGGCCAGCGCGGCATCGCCCTGAATCACTTCGAGGAGATCCGTTGCGTCGGTGCTCGGATCATCGGCGACCTCAATGATCCGCAAGGCAACCGTCGGCAGCGACGAAACTTCGGTGATGGTGGCAAAAAGCCGCTGGATCAACGGGTTGACCGACGGCTGGCGCAATCGGGGATCGACCGATGGCTGATGCAATCGGGCGTCGACCGGGGACGGATCGGCTGTGCGTGTACTCATGGCATGCTCTACTTCACCAGAAAATGACACCCAAGATATTGGAGAAATCGTCGGTCCATAGCGGCGAATTGGACCGCAAGACCGCTTCCGACCAGCGGTCGTCATCGAGCCACACCCGCAACGGTTCCTCATTGCGAGCGAGAATTGCCCAGCACGAAGGATACTTTCCTCGAGCGTCTTCGACGTCGTCGGCGGGGTCGAACTGAATGCGGCAAACCAATCCCGCGTCTTCGGCCAGACGACCCACCAGGGGGCGCAGATCGAAGAACCGATTCGAGATATGGAGCATGAGGATGCCCTCGTCGGCCAGTTTGTCCAGATAGATCCGCAGGGCTTCCCGGGTGGCCAGATGAATCGGAATGGCATCGGAGCTGAACGCATCGAGAATGAGCAGATCGTAGTAACCGGCCGGCACGTCGGCCAGTCGCAAGCGGGCATCGCCGAGGACCACGTCGATTTGTGACGGGCAATCGCTGAGAAACGTGAAGTACTGCTGATCCCGCGCCACGCGTTCCACGGCCGGATCGATTTCGTAGAACGTGATCTCCTGCTCCCGATGCCCATAGGCGGCGATCGAACCGGTTCCCAGCCCAATAACGCCGATGCGCCGCACGGGAGGTTCCTCATCCAGCGTGGCGAAGACCTGACCCAGGGGACCCGTGCGGTGATAGTAGGTGAGCGGCTCGTGGCGAAACTCCGGACCGTGGAATTGCATACCGTGATTCGTCGAGCCGTGCTGCAACATGTAGAGGTCGGCTTCGCTGTCGTACTCCACTCGAACGACGCCGAAAAAGCTTCGCTCGGTGTGCAGGATCTGCCCGGCATGCGTGGCCTGAGAAAGACCGATCGCCATGAGCCCCCCGATCCCCAAGGCGAACCGGACCCGGCGTGCCTGGAACTGGAAACACAGACACAACAACCCGATGAGGCAGAGGATTGCCCAAAGCCCGGCCTCCATGGGAGTTTGTCCCGAGAGGCACAAGTAAACGGCCACACACAGGGCGCCGCTGGCCATCACCGCCGGAAGGATGAGATCCAACGCTCGCGCTCGCGAGGAAACCGTGGCCGTGCCGCAAGCCGGGCGAAGCAGGCAGGCGACGACGATCATCAGCGGGTATTCGATCACCGTGGAGAATACCACCGGGGCCACCAGGGCGTTGAATAGCCCACCCAACACGCCGCCGACCGACATCCACAGATAGAACTCCGTCAGCCGCGAGGCGTCGGGTCGCAACGCGGCCAACCGGCCGTGGCATACCATGGCCGTGACGAAAAACGCCGCCAAGTGCAACGGCAGCGTTAGCCACGCACTTTGGATCATACCCAGATAGAAACAGGCCGCCACGGGAAGGATCAGCATGGGCTGCAATTGTACCATTCGGGCGTGCGGCAGGAGCGTTCGCCGGGCAAACACGAGGGTAAACGTCAGCAGATACAACGCCAGCGGAATCACCCAGAGCAGCGGGACCGAGGCAATATCGGTCGAAATGTGGGTCGTCACGCCCAGCAGAAGACTCGAGGGGACCATCGAAAGGGCCAACCACATCAGCCGCCGCCGCCAGGTCACCTTGCCCGACGGATATTCCGCCGCCGGCTCGGCCGGGCGAGACTCCAGCATCGGCCCTCCGGCACGTCGCGGTTGGCGCCAGAGCAACACGGCGCAGCCGGTCATCAACAACATCAACGACCCGTAGACGGCGGCCCACGTCCACGACTGCTGCCACAACGACAAGGACGGCTCGACGATCACCGGATAGCCCAGTAAGGCGACCATGCTACCCAAGTTGCTGGCCGCGTAAAGGAAGTAGGGGTCCTTGGCCGCCGGATGGTCCGTGTCGGCAAACCACGCCTGAAGCAATGGGGCGCTGGCCGTGACCAGCAGCAACGGCAAACCGACCGATACGGTCAACAACAACAGAAGCCATCCGATCGGACTCTGGGCCACCGGCGGTGCCCAGCCCGCCGGTATGCAGATCGGCAATACCAGCCACGGAAGGCACAGCAGCCCGAGATGCAATACCGCCTGGCGCCGCGGGCCGAGCCAACGTGTCGAGATATGGGCGTACGCGTATCCCAACAGAAGAACGGCCTGATAAAAGACCATGCAGGTGTTCCAAACCGCAGGGCTTCCCCCCAGAAGGGGTAATGCCATCTTGGCGAACATCGGCTGGACAATAAAAAGCAGCGTGGCGCTGACCAGCAACGTCAGCGCGAAGAGAATCTGCATGAAATACCGCCTCGAAGCAAGGTAATCGAGCGCAGGAGCGAATCTTGCTCGGTCCGCTGGCCAGGCAATTCTACCTCAGGCCGCAGCCGTTGTGTCCCAGATAATGCCGGATTCCCGCGGGAGGGCTCCGCGGCAAGCCCGGATCTGTGGGTAAAGCAGGGGACACGACCTCGCCACGGCTCATTCCCCCTAACCGGGTGGTTGATTCAGTAGTTTGGGTAAGTAGGATAGACTAAGAGGCATGAGAAACATGCAATGAATGCGTATTTCTTGTCTTCTAGGAACGAGAAGCAACAACTGAGAGATTGGACTATCATGGCGAACATTCGAATGCGCGCGTATTTTCTCGGGATTCTAATCGCCGGCGCGGCCTGCTGGGCGATTAGCGATACGGCCAACGCCGATACGTTTACGATTGGTGCGTTTAGCGAGGACCGAACCGGTCTGTCGAACGTATCAAGCCAGAAGCGTCCTTTCTTGGGTCCGAACGTCGGCGGCTCCGATTACTACGACAGCATCCGCGCGGCTCTGGACGATCCGAACGCGCTGCTCGACCCGACCGGAGGGTCGTACTCCTGGCCCGACGGAAACGACAATAATGAAATCGACGTGCAGATCAGCACGCCGGCCAACGCAATCGACGATGCCCGAGGCGGAGCGTTGGATGGTCTCGATCTGCTGATCATGAGCGAAGTGAAACCACTGGTTGGGACTCTGGCGGAACAACAAGCAGAGTACGACGCGATCGCGGATTTCGTGAGGAGGGGGGGGTGCCTGGTGCTGGTCGTGGATTCGCAGTACACGCAGTTGTCCGGCACAACGTACGTGAACGATCCGAGCGTCATCCAAATGGCAAACGACGTGCTCGATGCGCTGGATACGACCAACGCGGGTCGAGCGGGTAGTATCAACGGAACCAGTCCATCCGAGTGGCCTATTGGCCAGTACGGACATTTCGAAGATTGGTCGGCGAATAGCGAGTTGGTTCACGGGCGTTTTCCGTATTTCAGCGACGGGACGGGTTGGGATGTAACAAATGGCCCGACCGATCCTGAGGCGACCGATCCCGAGGCGGGCCCTCTCTTGTCGGTCACCTACAACTCGATTGTCGTTCCTGGGGAATGGAGCCATGAGATCGCTTGGCGAAACGAGCAAGTTACGTCAAGTTACTTCGCGATGGAAATTCAGCCCCATACGATCACGGAAACCGCCGGTGCGGTGATGGTTGTAGGGGACACAGTCTTTTCGGAGTTCTTCGTGGATCCGGGTGCTGGCTCGAATCAGAACGTCAATAACGGCACGTTGCTGCTTAACTTCGTCGCGCAACAGATGACGATGCCGGAAATCCCCGAACCCTCCGTGCTGGCCATGCTCACCTCCGGTGGCCTGCTGGCCGCCTGCTGGGCCGTACGTCGCCGGCGACGAAAAGCCGCCTAGTACGGCAACGCGAGACTAGCCAACGCGCTTCCGAGTCGATTCAGAACCATTCCGCGTCAGCCCCGGGCACCTGTGCCGGGGCTAACACGTTTCTTGGGCGATTCCGAAGCGCGTGGCACTGGCCTGCCCTGTCGCGTAGCGAGGCTTCTCTGCACGCGTATCCAGGCTACCTTGACGGGTCTTCGACCGCCGCGGAGCGTCTGCCCCCTATCGCAGACGCTCTTCTTCGTCGCCAATCCTTCCCGCAGGCGTCCCTTCTGACGACCCGCCCACTTCTCGGCGGAGTTCGATTGTATCGAATGGGAAACATGATCTGGCTGTAACGGCCCACCGTGATAGGCCAACTGAGCATTGATGTCCACTTTTTGAAACGCTTGATGGACGCGTGTGTTGCGGATTCTTAATGGACCAGCGGTTGGACGCTGAGGTGGCTGAATGACGACCGAACACAACTCGTTGCACGGAGCCACATTGCACCGCATTCCACGTAAATTACCTACTTTAACGAAATTTGGCCCGGGATATGCGGTTCTGTCCCACACCATTTCACACCATTTCAACCAGGCAGCACCATCACTTTTTCTGGCCTTACACGCCTCAGGAGACACAGCGGATGAAGACGACAGACCGAACGGGCAAGAAAACTCGTAGGCGCCGCGGCGTCCTTACATTCGAGTGGATTCTACTCATTTCACTCTTGGTCATTGGAATCATTGGCGGCCTGTCGGCCGTTCGCGACGCCTTGAATTGCGAACTGATCGATCTGGCCAACTGCATCGAGTCGATCGAAGTGTGCTGTGACAACCCGGGATGTGATCCTTCGGGTTGCCCGCTGGATGATCCCGATTGCTGTGGCGACAGCCTGAGCGCCCCCCAAATCTGCAATACCTGCGGCCAATAACGGCCGGGCACGTGTCCGCAAGGTCCCTTGAGGCAACCGCCGGGACCGCCGATCACGGTCGCACGGTTCATCGTCGCGTTGATCGATCCCTCATCCGCACGCTTGCTACAAGGTTCGTTTCCCCACGGCGGGAGACGAACCTTCTCTTCTTCCGCGAAGATGTCAAGCGGGCGGCGGAAGCGTTTGACGACCGGATCGACCGTGCCGTGCAATACACGGTCGCCACACCCCTCCCCCGCGTCCGTGGGGTCGCCGCGTATCTTTCTGGCGGTAAGACGATTTGCTATATTTGAGGCACTGCTATTGGCATCCAGCCCGGTTATCATAGGGAAAACCTCTGGCGGAGCGACAAGAGATGCATGGCGAACCGATCGTTGTCTTGCACGTCGAAGATAATCAGGATCACGCCCATCTGGTTGCTCGGAACTTCCAGAGACACCGCGTGGCCAACGTCGTCCATCTGGTCGAAGACGGAGAAGCCGCCTTGGACTATCTCTTGCGGCGGGGCGACTACGAAGATCCCCAGACGAGTCCCCACCCTCACCTGATCTTGCTGGACTTGAGGCTTCCCAAGATCGACGGCCTGGAAGTCCTTCGCACCATCAAGACGACCGACCGTTTGGCCAGCGTCCCCGTGGTGGTTCTTACGTCGTCGGAAACCGAGCGGGACATTGCCCGGGCGTACGAGTATCACGCCAATAGTTATCTGGTCAAACCCATCGGATTCGCCGATTTTAGCGAGATGATGGCATCGCTGGGGTTCTACTGGCTGGCGTGGAACCGGTATCCCTGGTCGGAGACGAGAGACTGACGTGACATGACGGGAAATCTGCTCAGCGGAAAGGCGGTTCACGTTCTCTTGGTGGAGGACGACACGGGACACGCCGAGGTGATTCGGCGCGCTTTCCTGTCGAGTGCCCCGCAAGCGGAACTGACCATCGTCCACACGCTCGCCGAGGCGCGAAGTCGGCTGGCCGAGTTCACACCCGAGTTGGTCATCACCGATCTGCTGCTCCCGGAAGGGCTGGGCACGGAACTACTCCCGGCGGGCGAAGTCCCGTTCCCCGTCATGGTGATGACTAGTTTCGGGAACGAACAGGCGGCGGTCGACGCGATGAAGGCCGGCGCGCTGGACTACGTCGTCAAATCGAGCGCCGCGCTGGCCGACGTTCCGCGAACCGCCGAGCGCGTGTTGCGCCAGTGGGAAGATATCCAAGAGCGCCGGCGGGCCGAAAGGGCACTGCAAGCGGCACACGACGAATTGGAGCGGCGCGTCGCCGAGCGAACGGCCGAGCTGGCCGAAGCCAACGCGCAACTGAAGCGGGAAAGCAAGGAACGCAAACAGGCCGAGGAAACCCTCAGGCGGGCCGAACGGCTCGCCTCGATCGGTACCCTGGCCGCGGGAATCGCCCACGAAATCAATAATCCGCTGGGGGCCATCACGCTGTTTGCCGGAGCCGCCAAACGATTGCTGGGGCAACCCGACGGCATGGGAACGGTCACCGAGGCCCTCCGCGAAATCGAATCCCAGGCGCGGCGATGCAGCCGGATCGTCAAGAGCGTGCTCCAATTCGGCCGCGAACAGTCGAGGCAAAAATGGCCCAACGATCTCCGTAAGGCCGCCGGGCGAGCGCGAGACCTGACCCACGCCCTGGCCGTCGAGAGAAGCGTCGCCGTCGATCTGCGCCTGGAAGACGATTTGCCCGATATTGTCAGCAACCCGACGGAAATGGAACAAGTCTTCGTCAACCTGATCCACAACGCCGTCCAAGCCTCCAAGCCGGGGGATCGAGTGTCGGTGCGCATCGAATCGGCGCACGGCGCTATCCACGCCCACGTCGAGGATCGGGGATGCGGCATGAGCGAGGAACAACTCGGCCGTGTGTTCGATCCCTTCTACACCACGCGGTCCGACGAAGGTGGAACCGGCCTGGGGTTGAGCATCTCCTACGGGATCATCGAGAACCACGGCGGCACGATCAACGGCCGAAGCAAGCCGGGTGAGGGAACCACCTTCTCGTTGGTTCTGCCGCTGAACCCGCCACACGACGGCGATGCCTGACCGTTGTCGACTCCGGGCGGGCACTGCCGACGGATCGACCCGCGAGTCCCTTTGGGTCGGTGCCCGCCTGGTCGTGGCAGATGGTTCTTCAGGATATTTCTCGGCTAGATGCATCCATGTCTGAAGGCAAACGTCCATGCAGGGCGTTTACGGCGGGTTACACTTAGCGTTGTAGTGTCAGGGAATTTGCGGATTCTTCCGTGGTTTATTATTGACTGGCACAATTGGCTGATTACAGTGGAATAGTATGCTGAAAGCTCGTTTGATTCGGCTACTTGAGTACTTTCCCACCTCGCGAAGGGGGTTTGAGAAAGGGTAGACGATATGATGAGACGATCTTGTTTTGGTCTGGGCGGTTTGGCGGTGGCGGTCCTTCTCCTTCCGGGAATCTCCGCGGCGGAGCCGTTTTCGTACACGGATCTCTGGGACATCAGCCAGGGGAGTTCCGTGGACGGCACCAGTGGCGCACTCTATTACAGCTCCAGCTATCGCTCCGACGTCCGGGACATGTTTGGTGGAGCGTATGCCAACATCGGAGCGACGGTCACACTTTTCAGGGACTACTTACCGGGATGGGTAAGCGTTCCTGAGGGGTTCACGCACTACGTCGAGTGGCACACGCCGGACCCGGTTACGTTACGCAGTTTCGCCCTGCACGCCTACAATGAAGGAATGGACCGCAGGGCGTTTAAGCAATTCACGCTCTATTCGAGCAGCAGTTCCGGTGGTCCGTGGTCGGAGGTTTACGACACCGGTCCGGGATACACCTACGGTCCGGGTTGGGGGCACATTGAGTTGGATGTGACGCCCGTGGATGCGCAGTATTTCCGGGCTGAATTCATCCAGGCTTCTTGGACCGATTATCGCGCCGTTGGACCCAGGGTTTACGAATTCGACGGGTTTGACACCTTTCTCGATGGAAGTACCCGTGTTATCCCCGAACCCTCCGGAACCGTCGCCCTGCTGTCCCTTCTTGCCACTTTCGGGGTGGCCTTCGTCTGGAAGCGACGTCGCAAGGCGGCCTAGCCCGGATTATTCATGGCCCTGCGAATTGCGTAACACACTGTCGTAGCTACCGCAAGCGCCGCTCTCAAGTGCCCCTTAATCTTTCGTCAGCCCCCGATCAAAACCGTTGGGCACCCGAGCGCGATCGTATCGGGGGGGCCAACACACGTACACATATCACCCATTCGGGCGGCTGGCTGACCACCAATCAGAACGGTTGCGCTTCCCAGCGTGACAGGGCCGCCCACGTGTGGAATCGGCGGCAAACCGGGGGTCACCATCGGACAGACATGCATATCCCCCAGCCGCGCGGCAGGTTGCCCGCCGATCAGAACCGTCGGCAATCCCACCACAATCGAGCCGCCATGCGCCGTCATATCGCCCATCCGGGCCGCCGGTTTGCTCATGAGGGGTGCTCCTGGGGATGCGCATTCGTTAGTCTTCCTCAACGATAGCCATTATTGCGTACAGGTCAAGCCATTTGTTGCCCACCGGCAGAGTCGGCAGGCTGGGAATGGCCCCGAAAAGCGGCCGCTGAAGGAATACGCATGACCTCAACGGAATCCTCTCAACATCGTCCTGCGTCAGCTTCGGCGGCGTAGCCGTGGGACACCATCTTAGGTGACCTCTCCAGCACTTTCCTTGCGTCTTGGCGTCTTGGCGCGAGTTCCCTAGTCGTTGCTCTCCTCGATACAGGGAGCAGGCCAAGGCTCACGGTAGAGTAAGCGAGGGACGGTGAGTGGTTAGGTTTCGACCTACATCG
>CAYUIQ010000105.1:21523-27878 GCA_964444795.1 uncultured Planctomycetaceae bacterium | reverse complement strand
GTGCCGATGCGGTTCACACCGACGTCGATGACCGTGGCGCCCGGCTTGACCATGTCGGCGGTCACGGCGTTTTGCACGCCGGCGGCGACGATCAGGATGTCGGCCCGAAGCGTGTGCTCGGCCATGTTCTTCGTGCGGGTATGGCAGACGGTGACCGTGGCGTTGGCGCCCTTTTTCTTCTGCACCATCATGATCGAGATTGGCTTGCCGACGATGTTGCTCCGCCCGACCACCACGACCTCGGTCCCTTCGGTGGGCGTGTCGCTGCGAATGATCAGCTCCTGAATTCCCGCGGGAGTACAGGGCGGAAACAGCTCTTCGCCGATCACCAGCCGGCCGACGTTGACCGGGTGGAAGCCGTCGACGTCTTTATTCGGGTCGATGGCATAGAGCACTTTGTTCTCGTCGATGTGCCCCGGCAGGGGAAGCTGCACGAGGATGCCGTTGACTTCGTCCTTGTGGTTCAGTTCGTCGACCAGCTTGAGCAGATCTTCCTCGCTGGTCTCCGCGGGCAGCGTGTGTTGATACGAGTTGAGCCCGATCTTCTCACAGGCGCGGCCCTTGGCGGTCACGTAAGAGACCGAGGCCGGGTTCTCGCCCACCAACACGGTCGCCAACCCGGGCACGATGCCGTGGTCCGCCTTGAGTTGCGCGACCTCTTCGGTCAGTTCGGCCCGAATGGCCGCAGCCACGTCTTTTCCGCTAATGATCTCCGCTGTCATGATTCTCTCTCTGAAGGTTACTGGTTTAGTTGAGTATTCCGCTGAGGAAACGGAAGTACCATCCGGTCGGCACTGCTCGCGTGCAGATTCCCACGCAGTACTTGGCCAACGAATGACGGAGTCCCATCGGCTCCTTACTAGGCTTCACTTGGCGTATCGTCGTCCCCTTTTGCCACGAATTTGCGCAGGGCAGCTAAATCGCGTTTCAGCCCCGAAAAGCCCTCTTCCGCAAACGTGCGCACGTCCTCGATCTCATCGTCGAGTTGCGTCCTAACGCCCTCCGCCGCGTTCTCTGCCGCATCCTCCGGGTTCAATCGGCTGTGCTGATAGAACTTGGTGTCTTCAGGTAAGTACACGCCTTCTGCCACCGCCTGAGAGAGAAAGCTCTCAGCAACTACCGTTGAAATCGCGCTTGTATCGATTCCTCTCAGACCAAGCGCCTTGAGAAAGAGAGCTACTCCCTCATCGCTGGGTGAGATTCGTACACCTTCCTCTTTCAAGGACCAGAGTTCTCTTCCTCGGCGCAATCCGTTAATGCTGAAGGAATAGTGTGTCCCAAGCAATCGATGGTATGTCAAGCCACTGAGTGCAAGATACAGGGGCCCTTCATCAATCCCACCGCATTGTCCCATCGCCTTTGCCAACTGTTCTGCTGGCAGAAACACCTCCAATTGATCTACGGAGCGCCCTGATCCAATGTGCTTTCGGCAGTAAGGGGCAGATGCAACGAGAGAATACACGACGAAGTGCAATCGGAGTTGTGCTGACGAAAGCGATTTCACTTGGGCCAGGAATGGAACTGCACTATCATCCTGGCCGTCCTTGGTCCGAGACGAGGCCAGCAATCCACCAAAATACTCGGCGGAGAAGGCGTCTTCCGCGAACCGGCCTTCGTCCCACACACTCTTCAATACCCTCGCATTTACTTGACCATCCTCAGCAATCGCCCCTTTCAGTTTCTCGTACGCCACCGTGAAAACACGGTTCAGGTTGCGCACACTATTCTTGACCAGATCGCGACCGCCTTCTCCAAGATAGTCAGCAGTAGGACCCAGCAGTTTGTTAAGAACATCCTTGGAGGCCAGGGCCCCACCGACGGCGACTCCGATCGTAGTGACAGGATCAACCATGCCTTACTACTCCACGTAATTCCAGAGGGTCACCCTGTTCTCATGCCGGCGCTTGCCAATGGGCCGTCCGAAAAGGGGGACAGGCACCGTCGGCAAACGTCCCAACCACTTCGGAACTCGGCTCTCGACGGAGCCAGTCCCCATTTTCGGACTCCCGTCTTCCCTAATCGCTAACCCCTAATCGCTAAACCCCGAGCACCCGCCACCAAGGGCGGATGCCCGGAGAATTCGTACCGCGTCCTAGAACAATCCCTTCACCTTCCCCGTTTCGACGTCGACGTCGACCCGACGATAGGCCGGGTTGGAGCAGGTGCCGGGCATCAGCGAAATGTTGCCGGCCACCGGGCAGATGAACCGGGCACCGCCGTAGACGAGGAAATCGCGAATCGGCAGCGTCCAGCCTTTGGGCACTCCCTTGAGCGTCGGGTCGTGGCTGAGGCTCAAGTGGGTTTTCACCATCATCGTGGTGAAGTCCTTGAACTTGTCGTCCGCCTCGAACCGCTTCGCCTTGGCTTCCGCTTCGGCCGAGTAGCTGACGCCGTCGGCTCCGTACACTTCCTTGGCGATCCGCTCGACCCGCTGACGCAACGGCGTGTCGAGATCGTAGAGGAACTTGAAGTCGACCTTGTCGTTACAGGCGTCGACCACCGCATCGGCCAACTCGACGGCCCCTTCGCCACCAAACTGCCAATGCTTCGATACGGCCACCCGAGCGCCGGCTTGTTCGGCGATCTTTCGGACCATGTCGATCTCGGCCGGCGTATCGTGATGGAAGGCGTTGATGGCGACCACTGGGTTGATGCCCGCCTTCTTCACCGTCTCGATGTGCTTCACCAGATTGCACGCCCCGTCTTCCAACCAGGCGAGGTTTTCCTCGAGATACTCCTTCGGCAAGGGCTTGCCGGGAGGGCAGGGCAGGGCACCCGCGGCGACGCCGTGGTGCTTCAGGGCGCGGATCGTGGCCGTGATCACCGACACGTTGGGGACGTTGCCCGAGTAGCGGCACTTGACGTTCCAGAACTTCTCGAAGCCGATGTCGGCCCCGAACCCCGACTCGGTGATGTGGTAGTCGGCCAGTTTGAGGCAGATCTTGTCGGCCACGACCGACGATTGGCCCACGGCGATGTTGGCAAACGGCCCGGCGTGGACCAAACAGGGCTGACCTTCGAGCGATTGCAGCAGGTTGGGGTTGATCGCCTCGCGCAGCCAGGCGGTCATCGCACCGGCCACGTCGAGGTCCTCGGTGGTGATCGGGTTGCGTTTCTTGTCGTAGGCCACGACGATACCGCCCATCCGCTCGCGGAGGTCTTTCAAGTCGCTGAAGATTGAGAGGATGGCCATCACTTCGCTGGAGACGGCGATGCCGAACTTGCTCTGCATCATGTAGCCGTCCATCTTGCCGCCAATACCGATATTGATATTGCGCAGCGCCTGGGCACAGAAGTCGATGATCCAGCCCATCTCGACGTTGGTCGGATCGACGTCCAGCCGCTTCAGGCCGATTTTGGCCAGCCGGGCGTCGTCGTAGTTGCGCTCGTGCTGCATCCGGGCGGTCAGCGCGACCATGGCCAGATTGTGCGAGTTCATAATGGCGTTGATGTCGCCGGTCAGCCCGAGCGAGAACTCGGTCAGCGGGATGCACTGGGCCAGTCCGCCGCCGGCGGCCGATCCCTTGATGTTCATGGTGGGTCCGCCGGACGGTTGACGGATACAGGCCACGACCTTCTTCTTCCGCTTGCCCATCCCCTGCAAAAGACCCATCGTCGTGGTTGATTTGCCTTCCCCAAAAGGTGTAGGGGTGACGGCGGTCACTTCGATGAACTTGCCGTCCGGCTTGTCTTTGAGCCGGTTGAGGACCGCCATGTAGTCCACTTTGGCGATGTGGTGGCCGTGCGGGAGCAACTCGTCTTTGGTCAGGCCGAGTTCGTCGGCGAGTTGGTAGCACGTCTTCATCCGAGATTCGGCTTCTTCAGCGATCTCCCAATCCGCATGTTTCGTCGGGTCCAGAGTCAAGGTTACTCCTCCTCATGGAAATGTAGTGGTAAACTCATGGAAATGTGTTGGCAAACCGCAAGAACTGCCCCGAGTGGCTTCGGGAAAACCGTCACTATATCGGGGCGCGGCCCATCTGCAAAGCACTTGCCGAATGTAGCGGTCGCAGATGCCCAGTTTGGCCCGATTGGCCGGCGTCCGATTCCCGGGAATTGAACGAGCGCGGCCGCGGAAATAACCCCTGCGAGGCAGGAGGCGACACCCTGGCCAGTCGATGTAACCGGAGTCGTGAGACTTCGGGGGATACCACAAATCGCCCGAATTCTCACGAATCCGGCTACCAGAACCCTTAACGGCGGCGCCCGGCAGGGCCTACCGTACTTGAGTCGGTCAAACGGGCCGGCCTACTTGACGCTGGGTGTCACGGGACCCGAGGATGGCATCAGGAACCCATACGGGGAAATTGGCATCGACACGAGAAAACGGCGATGAAAACAATCCACATCATCGGTTGCGGCAAGGTCGGAAAAACGCTGGGGCGACTGTGGACAGAACTCGGTGTCCTGCAAGTTCGTTCCGTCTTGAACCGGTCGCCGCAAATCGCCCGGCGGGCCGTCGATTTCCTCGGCGCTGGCCGCGCGATCGATGGCTACAGGCAAATGGAACCGGCGGACCTGGTCATGATCTCCACGTCCGACGAATCGATCGAAGGGTGTTGCCGGGAGTTGTGTCGTACGGAAGTTCTCCACCCCGGCACGGTCGTGTTCCACTGTAGCGGCTCGTTGTCGTCGGAATTGTTGGCCCCGGCCCGAGAACGAGGCGCTTCGATTGCCGGGATCCACCCGGTCAAGAGTTTTGCCGATCCTGCCGTGGCGGTGAAAACTTTTTCCGGAACTTTTTGCGCCGTCGAAGGCGACCCGGCGGCGTGCGAAGTACTCGCCGACTGTCTGCATCGGTGCGGCGCCAACACGTTCTCGGTCAAGCCCGACCAAAAAACGATCTACCATGCCGCATCGGTCATCGTCTGCAATTATCTGACGGCGCTTATGGAAGTCGGGCTGCGATGCTACGAGAAAGCGGGAATCCCCACCGACACGGCGGTGCGGATCATCGAACCGATCGCTCGGGAAACGCTGGACAACGTTTTCCGCCTGGGACCGGCCGAAGCGCTGACCGGCCCCATCGCCCGCGGCGAACCCTCGGTGGTCGAGCGTCAATGCGAGGCACTGGGCTCGTGGGACGAGAAGATCGAGCGCGTCTACAAGAGCCTCGGCCAAATTGCGGTGCAAATCGCCGCGGCCGGAGGCAACGTCCCCGACGACGCCCTGGCCGCGATCGAAGAAAGAATGAAAAGAATGGGGTCAGGCCGGGATTAGGGATTAAGGCTTGTATCGGATGGGGCGAGCAGGTAGACTTCCGGTATGGCTCGCCCTCTTCGAATCGAGTTTCCCGGTGCGCTGTACCATGTGATGTCGCGTGGCAACGAGCGGCGGGTGATTGTCCGCGACGACGTCGATCGGCGCAAGCGGCTCGACTGGCTTCGTCGCACGGTGGAGACCTACGGCTGGCGACTGCACGCGTTTGCGTTGATGAACAACCACGATCATCTTTTCGTGGAAACGCCCGAGGCCAACCTTTCGGCCGGCATGCAGCACTACAACGGCAGTTACACGGGCTATTTCAACCGCCGCCATCGCCGCGCGGGCCATCTCTTCCAAGGTCGCTTCAAGGGGCACCTCATCGAAGACGCGGGGTATTTTCTCGAGGTCAGCCGCTACATCCACCTCAACCCGGTCCGTGCCCGACTCGTCGAGCAACCCGAGGCGTGGCCGTGGGGGAGTTGTCCGGGTTATGTCCGTGCCGCGAGGAAACTGGAGTGGCTCACCTATGGCCGGGTACTGGGTGAGTTCGGCCGCTCGGCATCGCAGACCCGGCGCCGATACGCGAGGTTTCTCCGCGCTGCGTTGAGCGCCCCGCCCGCCTCGCCGTTCAAGGCCGCCTTTCGGGGGCTATTGATCGGGTCATCGACGTTCGTCGACCGCGTGCAACGCATGCTCGACGAGCGGCCCGACGACTCCGACGTCACGGAGTTGAAGCGGCTGCGTCGGCGGCCGCCTCTGGATAAGATCGCCGGCACGGTCGCCGAACATTTCCAAGCCGACCCGCGCGACTGGGTCCCTGGCCGACGGTGCAACGACGCCGCTCGGGCCGTGGCCGCCTACCTCGCCCGCCGCCGCTTCGGCTACGCCGCCACCGAAGTCGCCGCCGCCTTCGGCTACCGCGACCACAGCAGCACCGGCCGCGCCGTGCGCCGCATCGAGAGCGGAACCCGCAAACTGCAAGCCACCGCCGAGAAACTCGAGCATGAACTCCTTAATCCCTGATCCCGGCCTGACCCCAAATCGTCCAAATCGTCCCAAATCGTCCCCCGAGAAACTCGAGCATGAACTCCTTAATCCCTGATCCCGGCCTGACCCCAAATCGTCCCTGATCCCGGCCTGACCCCAAATC
>CAYUIQ010000105.1:0-21423 GCA_964444795.1 uncultured Planctomycetaceae bacterium | reverse complement strand
TCCCTGATCCCGGCCTGACCCCAAATCGTCCCTGATCCCGGCCTGACCCCAAATCGTCCCCAAATCGTCCCAAATCGTCCCCCCCAAATCGTCCCAAATCGTCCCAAATCGTCCTGATCCCGGCCTGACCCCAAATCGTCCCAAATCGTCCCCCAAATCGTCCCTGACCCCAAATCGTCCGCCCCCAAATCGTCCCTGCCCCCAGACTCTTTCGCATCCCTCCAAGAGCCGGCGCCTTCGGCTGGGCGTTAAACGAAGTTGCGAGCACAAAGTCTCTAATACGGCTTTCCCCCCAGTCTTGCCACTAACTGCTCCGACATCACGACCGTGTCCTCGGAACAGAAATACGCTTCGATATTGCCGGGCAATAGGAGCGTGGCCGAGGAGGGGAACTCGTCGTCGGAGGCGTGCCAGATCAGACGGACGGTCAGGCGGGGGAATATCGTGAAATCGAATGCCGCATCGCCGGAGTCGACGGGTCTTCCGCCCAAACCGGTCGCGGCGGCGCGAAACGTCTCGCCGTCTCGGCCCGCCGTGTAGCAAAATCGGGAGATCACCCGGCCCTGGTAGATGCCCGCGTAGGATCGGGCCGTGGCCAGATCGGCAAACGTGATCGCCGGCTCTTGGGCCTCGGGGCGAGTGGTAATGTTTAGATAGTGCAAACCGAGAATCCGCCACGCCGCGCAAACCGGTTCCCCCGACGAGGCGAGCGTGACTTGCCCGGCGGATAAATCGACGTCAAACGCATCGTCGAGTATCGGCAGTCGCCAGCGATCGTCGACCATCGCGGCCCCAAGCCACTGGAATTGCTCGGCCGGCTGCTTTGCCAAGGTCTCAAAGGCCCGATCGGTAGCCACCTTGAGGTTCTGCTGCGGCGACGGCTTGTCCATAGGCCGGGATCCTCGGTGTTGGTCGTTCAATGAAACTGGCTCGAAGTGGTGGTTCAATCCCCCCTGGGGGATTTCGGCGGTTCGTTGTCTGTGGGTTCCAAGAAGAGTTCCCGGGCGCGATCTTTGGCCGTTTCGGTCTGAAGCTTCTCGGCAATGACGGCTTCCATCTGTTGGCGATCTTGCGTCGCGCGACTGGCCGCCATCTGGGCCAAGGTATGAGAATCGCGGACGATGCGAAACTCCGGACAGTCGAGATCGGCCCCGGTTCGACAGGCGTCGATAACGCGGCAAACGGCATCGATCAACGCGTCGTCGAGTCCGACCCGCTTGAGAATGTCGCGGACATCGGATGAATAAGCGGTTTGGGTAGTTTGTTCTACGGCTTCCGCCGAGTCGGTCGCTGGCTGCAACAGCAGCGAAGCAGCCAGGGCAACTCGGGCGTCGCCGCCTTCGGTTGCGATAAGCTGTCGAGCGTGTTGAAAGACCAACAGTGCCTGGATCTGCCGGTCGGGCTGATCGGAAAACGCCTCGTCGACCGTTCGCACCAAGCGGCTGGAGAAGCCCGAATCCGAGGGTCCCGACGTAGCCGCGGCCGCCGCCGTAACTCCAAGGCATTCCTCGGCATACTCGCACCACTGGGCGCAATTGAAGGTCATCTTCGGATTGCTGAACCGATGCCCGCAGCGCGTACACTTGGCCGAGCTCTCGTCTTTGAAAAGTTCGACCGCCGCGCCACAGCGCGGACACGGCACTTCAAATGCCGCGTCGTCGGTCCAGTAGCGAGTGTCTTGGCCGGGACATCTCATCGCGGAAACCGCTTGGCGACCAGCGTCGCATGAGAGGAGGCCACGGCGCAACACGTGGCCGGCAACATGGGGAACAACCCTATTGAATATATGATACCAGGCTTTGTCGGAAAACCCGTACGATGGCTGCCAGGCTCACCATTGCCGATCCATTTTGACTCACCTAAATAAAGCCCTCTCCTGGGGGGCGGACAGCGACGCGGGCGCGAAAAGCGAGCCCGGTTGCTTTCCGGCTGATTGACACTTCGACGGCAAAGCTATAGGGTAAGCGATATTGGGGAAGCGGATGCCATCTGCCGTTGGGCAAAACTGGCCGTCTCTTCTTCGACTCATTCCATCGTTTTGGCAGTGTGACACGTGGCCCGGGAGATGGTCGACATCGAGTCCATCTCAAGTCCATCTCCGCGGCGGCGTGGCGGTTCGTTTCCATCAAATTACTACGACACCGTGTCTGCCGGGTGGTTGCGGATAGTCCCCAACACATCGACGGGGTTCTGTCGCTTCATCCGATGGTTCGGCGGGGTCGATTCGTCGAGATCATGGGCATGAAGCTGGCGATTGTAGGCAAGGGTGGCGTGGGAAAAACAACCCTGTCGGCGCTACTAGCGCGTCGCCTTTCCGCACGCGGGCGGCCTGTTATTGCCGTGGATGCCGACCCCGACGGCAACATGGCGTCGGCCCTGGGCGTGGTGCCAAGCCGCGTGCCCGAGCCGATCGTCCAGATGCGGGATCTCGTCCTTCAGCGCACCGACGCCAAGGACGAAGGCGCGGGATTGATGTTCAAGCTCAACCCGAAAGTCGACGATCTTCCAGAAAAGTTCTCGGTCGACGCCGACGGCGTGAAGCTCTTCGTCCTCGGCACGGTCGAGATCGGCGGCCGAGGCTGCTTATGTCCCGAGGGCGCCGTTCTGAAGGCCCTGATGCAGCACCTCCTGCTCCGCGTCGAGGACGACGTCATCCTTGACATGGAGGCCGGACTGGAGCATCTGGGCCGCGCTTCGGCCACCGGGGTCGACGCGATGATCGCCGTGGTGGAACCGGGAATGAGAAGCGTTCAAACCGCCACGCGAATCGACCGCCTTGCCAAGGATATTGGCATCAGGCAGACCTTTGCCGTGGTGAATAAAGTCCGTCGACAAGAAGAATTCGAGGTGATCGGGGGCGTGCTGAGCGGACAGACTATTCTTGGCTCAATTAGCCCAGGCTGATCTGAACGGGCAACCGTCGGACGTCGACGACCAGACGCTCGCCGACGCCGTGACCGGGATCTGGGAGAAACTCCAGGCAGCCTTGAGCAACAGCAAGCCCCAGAATCCATAAGCCCAAATCCATAAGACCCAGAATTCATGAGTTCGCGGGAACGAAAATTCGAGACAACCCGTAGCGAGACGACCAGCAAACCGTAAAGAAACGGCTCCGTTGCGACGAGTATGCAAACGCTCCGCCGCGCGGCGCCCCGTATACCTGCTTTTTTTGTTATTCGAGGAGATCGCAATGGCTGACGAGAAAACGAAGCGGTCGGTCGACCCCGCCACGCTTTATACCCTGGATCTGGCCGAGCAAGCCGGCGTCGAAACGGTGTGGGATCGGCTGGCAGCCCAGAAAACACAATGCAAGTTCGGCAAGACGGGAGTCTGCTGCCGCAACTGTTTTATGGGCCCCTGCCGCGTCAACCCGGGCGGCAAAGGCGCCCAGGTCGGTATCTGCGGCATTTCGGCCGACGCGATCGTGGCACGCAACCTTCTGAAGGACGTCTGCGTGGGCACGGCCGCTCACTCCGACCACGGCCGGGAAATTGTCAAGGCTCTGGCCCTGGCTGCCACCGGCGAGTCGGACGTCTACAAGATACGTAGTCCGGAGAAGCTCCACGCGCTGGCCGAGGAATACGGTATCGAGCGGGACGGCCGAAGCGACGGGGAAATTGCCGGGGATTTGGCCCGGTTGTTCCTGGCCGAGTTCGGCAAACAGGACGGCCAATTGCTCAACGTCAGCCGAGCCCCGGAAGAGCAGCAGAAGAACTGGGCGGCGGCCGAAGCGATTCCCCGCGGCGTTGACCGCGAGGTGGTCACCAGCATGCACCTAACCCACATCGGCGTGGACAACGATCCCGAGCACCTGATCATGGCCGGGGTGCGTACCTCGCTGGCCGACGGTTACGGCGGCTCGATGATCGGATCGGACGTTTCCGACGTCCTCTTCGGCAAACCCCATCCGCTCCGCTCGCGGGTCAACCTGGGCGTACTCAAGGCGGACCAGATCAACATACTCGTCCACGGCCATGAGCCGACCCTTTCCGACGTGATCGTCGCGGCCGCCACCGATCCCGAGCTTCTGGCCGAGGCCGAGGCAAAGGGAGCCAAGGGGATCAATCTGGCGGGGATCTGTTGTACGGCCAACGAGATTCTCATGCGGCACGGGGT
The DNA here is from genome assembly GCA_964444795.1 of uncultured Planctomycetaceae bacterium. Taxonomy (GTDB): domain Bacteria; phylum Planctomycetota; class Planctomycetia; order Pirellulales; family Thermoguttaceae; genus JABMRP01. Next base: position 17,307 of record CAYUIQ010000105.1, on the reverse strand, counting down.
GCCGGTGGCCGGCAACTTCCTCCAACAGGAACTCGCCTTGATGACCGGCGCGGTCGACGTGATGCTGGTCGACGTGCAGTGTGTCTTCCCCGCTCTGACCGAAATGCAAAAGTCCGTTCACACCAAGGTCGTGTCGACCAGCCCCAAGGCCAAGTTCCCGGGGGCCACGCATATCGAGTTCCACGAAGACGACGCGATGAAGACGGCCAAGGAGATCATCCGCGTGGCCATCGACAGCTTCGGCAATCGCGATCCCGACAAGGTCGACATCCCCGACGTCCGGGAGAACCTGATCGCCGGATTCACCACCGAAGTGGTCTCGGACATCCTCGGCGGCAAGTATCGTCCCAGCTACCGGCCGCTGGTCGACGGCATCGCCACCGGCCGGCTTCGCGGCGTGGCCGGGGTCGTCGGGTGTAACAACCCTAAATCCAAACACGACGAAGCGCACGTGGCAATGGTCAAGGAGTTGATTCGCAACGACGTGCTGGTCTTGCAGACCGGTTGCAGCGCGATCGCCTGCGGCAAGGCCGGGTTGCTGGCCCCCGAGGCGGCGCTGAAACACGCCGGCGAGGGCATCCAGGAGATTTGCCGGGCGGTGGGGCTCCCGCCCGTGTTGCACGTCGGAAGCTGCGTCGACAACACGCGCATCCTCACCGCTTGTGCCGAACTGGTGAAGGAAGGCGGCATCGGCGATTCGTTCGACAAGCTGCCCGCCGTCGGCGCCGCGCCGGAGTGGATGAGCGCCAAGGCAATCGCCATCGGCATGTATTTCGTCGGCAGCGGCGTTTCCGTGGTCATCGGCCAGTCGCTACCAGTCGAGGGAAGCGAGTACATCGTCGATCTCTTGACCCGTACATTCGACAAGCATTTCGGTGCCACCTGGACATTTGAGCCGGATCCGATCAAGGCGGCACACGCGATGATCGACCACATCGATCGCAAACGGGCCGACCTGGGGCTCCCCGGGCCGATGTTCGACGTACCCTACGCACCAAAGACCGGCGGCGCGACGCCCACGGCGCAAGCCTCCCGTGGCAACGGGGCGGCGACGGTCTCCGCCGGTAGCTGTCCGGGAGCCACGAGAATCGAAGACTAGAGATAAGAATCGGAGAATACACCAGCGGGGGTCGACCCGGGCCAAAACGGTTTGGCCGACCTGCGCCGGACAGAATAGGACGATCAGGAGAAACCAATGTCAAAGCAGACCTTCACGCAGGTGATCCGTGGTGCGCACGAGTGGGTGCGGCAGGCCGAGGAGAAATACGACGCCGCGCTGGCCGAACACGGTCCGGACAAAGAGGTGGGCTGGGGGCCGCTGACGGTCTACGATCTGCCCATGTCCTACGCGATGATGGGGCTGGAGGTGAAGACGCTCGGCGACATGAAGCCCCAGATCGAGCACGCCCGCGAGTTGCTCGCGCCCGTGCCCAGCGAGGACCTCTGGCTTCCCTACCTGGGCGACGGCCTGGACGCCGGTGCGGCCGCCATGCTCGCCCAGGAGGCGCTGGTCGCCTTGAGAACGGTCAACGGCTACCAAACACCCGCCGGCTATCAAGGCTTCATCTCCGATACAATCATGCGCGAGTTGGGGATCCAACTGGTCGACGGCCGGATGCCCGGCTTCGCCGCGATTCTCGGACCGGCGCCGACGACGGAAATCGCCGTGAAAGTCGTCCGCGAGTTGCAGCAGCGAAGCATTCTCACCTTCCTCTGCGCCAATCGCGACGGCAAAACGATGCGCGAGCAGATGGTCGAGGGCGGCATCCTCAAGGAAGACGCGCCGATGCAAGAATGCTGGGATCTCTACGTCGTGCCCGTCGGCCCCGACACACTCGACGGTATCTACGTGCTCAACTGGTCGATCCGCAGCGCGCTAACCTTCGGCGGTCACAAGCGGGGCGAATCGAGAAAATGCCTCGATTACACCAAGAAACGAATCAACGCCTTCGCGATTACCTTCGGCGACATTTCCGACGATTGGTACGCCACCGGCGCGGGGGCCATCTTGATGGGCTACCCGGTCATTTCCGATACGGACACCACGCCCGAGGTCCGGCCCACCGGCGTCACGATCCGCGAGGCGATCGTCGTGGAGACCGATCCCGAGAAGATTGTGCCGACGTGCATCGATACCCGCGCGGTCAAGGTGAAGATCGAGAAGATCGACATCCCGGTCGGCTACGCCGCGGCCTTCGAGGGCGAACGGGTGCGTAAGGACGACATGCACGTCCAGTTCGGGTTCAAGTACTCCGACGCCGTGGAATACGCCTACATGGTCGAGCCGGGTGAGATCCAGGACGGTGCGGTTGAAGTCATCGGACCGGATATCGATTCGGTCGAGCCGGGCGGGGCCATGCCCCTGGCCATCGAGATGCAAATCGCCGGCCGAAAAATGCAAAGCGACTTCGAAGGTATCATGGAACGTCAGGTCCACCGCTGGCTTTCCAATGCCATGGGATTCATGCACACCGGCCAGCGCGATCAAATCTGGTGCCGGGTGAGCAAGAAATCGTTTGACGCCGGGTTCCGGCTCGAACACCTCGGCACGATCCTCCACGCCAAACTGCACGACGAGTACGGCGGAATCGTCGACAAGGTCGCTTGCCGAATCCTCACCGAGCCGGACGCCGTTGCCAAGAGCGTCGAAACGGCCCGAAAGGCGTTCGAGTACCGCGACGACCGGATCGCCGACATGACCGACGAGTCGGTCGACATCTTCTACAGTTGCTCGGTCTGCCAGAGCTACGCCCCCGACCACGTCTGCGTGATCACCCCGCAACGGCTGGGACTCTGCGGAGCGTACAACTGGCTCGACGGCCGGGCCAACTACGAGATCAGTCCCGCGGGTCCCAACCAGCCGATCCCCAAGGGTCGAGTGATTGACCTGGAGAAGGGCGAATGGGAGGGCGTCAACAAGTTTGTTTACGAGAAGTCCAACCGCAAGGTCGAGCGTTTCTGTGCTTATAGCCTGCTCGAATCGCCGATGACAAGTTGCGGCTGCTTCGAGTGCATTATCGCCATTTTGCCCTTGGCTAACGGCGTGATGGTTGTCAACCGCGAGTTCCTTGGCACCACGCCGTCGGGCATGAGCTTCGGCGAGTTGGCTTCGGTTGCCGGCGGTGGCGCGCAGACGCCCGGCTTTCTCGGTGTCGGCCGGCTCTATCTTTCCAGCCCCAAGTTCCTCTCCGCCGACGGCGGCATCAAACGCCTGGTGTGGATGCCCAAGGACCTCAAGGAGGGGATCAAGGAGCGGTTCCAGAAGGAAGCGGCAAGGATCGGCGAACCCGATCTCTGGGATAAGATCGCCACCGAGGAGGACGCGGTCGACGAAGAAGCAATCGCCGAGCACCTGGCCAAGGTCAACCATCCGGCCGTCTCGCTCGATCCGCTCATGTAAACCGGCCGCCGATGTTAACCGGCCCCTGATGTAAGATTGGCCCCTGATGCAAAGGGGCCGTCCTACCCACGGGGCGCGAGATAAACCGCGACAAATCGACTTGACAATTCGAGAGGAGAACCGATGGCGCTTACAGGCCTTGAGATCTACAAGCAGTTGCCCAAGACGAACTGCAAGGATTGTGGCTTTCCCACTTGCCTGGCCTTCGCCATGAAGATGGCCGCCGGGCAGACCTCCCTGGATAAATGTCCGCATGTCTCCGACGAAGCCAAGGCGAATCTCGATTCGGCCTCCCGGCCGCCGATCCAACTGGTCACCATCGGCACCGGCGACAACGAGGTGAAGGTCGGAAACGAAACGCAGCTCTTCCGCCACGAAGAGAAGTTCTACCGGCCCGCCGCGGTGGCCGTGCGAATTTCCGACTCGCTGGACGATGATGCACTGGCCGGGCGTGCCGAAGCGGTCGGCAAGCTGATCTTCGAGCGGGTCGGCACCCAGATCCGCGTGAATCTGGTTGCCGTGTGCAACGAGTCGGGCGAGGCGGCCCAGTTCGAAAAGGCGGCCAAGCTGGCCGCGGAGAAATCCGGTTTGGCTTGCGTGCTGATCAGTGCCTCGGCCGACAACCTGGGTAAAGCGGCCGCGGCACTCTCCGGCCAGCGGCCCTTGCTCTACATCTCCGATCCGGCCCAGGCGGAAGCCGCCGCCGCCGTGGCCAAGGACAACGGCTGCCCGCTGGCCGTCAAGGCCGACGGTGTCGAGACGCTGGCCGAACTGACCGCGAAGATCGTCGCCGCGGGCGTGGAAGAAATCGTCCTGGACGCCGGCACCCGCGGGCTCAAGGCGACGCTCGAATCGCTGACCACGATCCGTCGCGCGGCGCTGAAGGGACACCGCCCGCTGGGATACCCGACGATTGCCTTCACGTCGTCCGACGACCCGACCACGCAGGCGGTCGAGGCGAGCTCCTACATTGCCAAGTACGCCGGCGTCTTGGTGACCGACGCGGCCGAGCCCTGGCAGATCCTTCCCGTGCTGACCACGCGGCAGGACATCTACATCGATCCACAAAAGCCGGTGGCCGTGGAGCCCAAACTCTACGCGGTGGGCGAAGTAGGGGCCGAGTCGCCGCTGTTGGTGACGACCAATTTCTCGCTCAGTTACTATTCGGTCGAGGGCGAAGTCGAGGCCAGCCGCGTGCCGGCATACATTCTCTCGGTCGATACCGAGGGCACTTCGGTGCTGACGGCTTGGGCCTCCGATAAATTCAACCCCGAGACGATCAGCCAGGCAATGAAAACGGCCGGCGTCGAGGAGAAGGTATCGCACCGCAAGGTGGTGATTCCCGGCTTCGTGGCGGTCCTCTCGGCGGGCGTCGAAGACGAATCGGGCTGGAGCGTCCAGATCGGTCCCAAGGAGGCCTCCGGTCTGCCCAGCTATTTGAAGAATCAGTGGCAAGCATGACCGACTTCCGCATCCAATTCCTTCCCGATCAAGTCGAGGTGACCGTTCCGCCGGGCAAGACCCTGCTGGAGGCCGCCCGGGATGCGAACGTCTACGTCGGCGCGATCTGCGGCGGCGAGGGCGTCTGTGGGAAGTGTCGGGTGATTGTACGTGAGGGGGAGGTCGAGGGCCAGTCGACCGAGTTTCTCACCCGCGACGAAGTCCGCCGCGGATACGTCTTGGCCTGTCAAGTGATTCCCCGCGGCGATCTCGTCGTGGAGGTCCCGCCCGAGTCGCGGCTGATGGGCTACGAAGGGCTCGATCGGGACGGCGAACGGTTCCGCGATTTTGTCCACCGCGAAGGCGAGCCGCGCCCGGTGGAACTGGCTCCGTTGATCGAGAAGTTCTTCCTCGAACTGCCCGAGCCCTCGCTCGACGATCCCACCGCCGACCAGCAGCGGCTCTTGGAAGCGGTTGCGAAGCGGCGTCCCGGCCCTTTGCAGATGGGTTTGAAAATCACCCGGGAGTTGCCGCAAGTGCTCCGCCGGTGTGAAGCCCGGAAGGCAAGCCGGAATTGGCAATGGGACGGTCGGGCGACGGCCACCGTGGCCCTGAGACGAGACGTCAACGAGGTGATCTGCGTCGAGCGGGGCGATACGTCGAGCCGGGCCTTTGCCTTGGCGCTCGACGTGGGCACCACCACCGTCGTGGGGCATCTGGTCGACCTCACCTCCGGCACCACTGTGGAAGCGGCGGCGAAGTACAACTCGCAGATCAAATTCGGCGCCGATGTGATCAACCGCATCAACCATGCCCGGCAACCCGGTGGTGCCGACCAACTGCATCAGGCGGTCGTCGACGACACCGAAACGCTCATTGACGATTTGGTCCAGCGTGCGGAGGTCGCCCGCGGCGATATTCAGTGTGTCGTGGCCGCGGGCAACACGACCATGCTGCATTTTCTCCTGAATCTCGAAGCCGATCTGATTCGCCTGTCGCCTTTTGTACCCACCGCCACGAGCCCTCCGCCGATCCGCGCGGCGGAAGTCGGCCTGCGAATCCATCCCCGCGGCATCCTCTACACGCTGCCCATGGTGGGGAGTTTCGTGGGGGGTGATATTACCGCCGGAATTCTCGTCTCCGGGATGCACGAGTCGGAAGATATCGCGCTCCTGCTGGACATCGGCACCAACGGCGAGATCGTGCTGGGAAACCGTGATTTCCTCGTCACCTGCTCGGCCTCGGCGGGACCCGCTCTCGAGGGCGGTTCGGTCAGTTGCGGCATGAGGGCGACCCGAGGGGCCATCGATTCGGTATGTATCTCGACGGAGGATCTTGCCGTCACGGTCACCACGATCGACGATGCTCCGCCGGTGGGCATCTGCGGGACCGGATTGATCGATCTGCTGTCGGAAATGCTCACGGCCGGCGTTGTCGATCGCAACGGACGCTTTCAACTCGACGTGGCACCCGACCGATTCCAAACTGGCGGGGAGGACGGACGGCCAGTGTTTGTCGTGGTTCGGGCAGAAGATTTCGGCGGCGATCGCGACGTGACGATCAGCGAACCCGATGTCGAAAACTTGATTCGCACCAAGGCCTCGATCTACGCCGCGGCCGATTCGCTGGTCGAGTCGGTTGGCCTGTCGTTTGCCGACATTCAGAAAGTCAACATTGCCGGTGCGTTTGGCAACCGCCTGAATATCGACCACTGTATCACCATCGGCCTGCTGCCCGAGCTGCCGCCCGAGCGCATCCGCTTCATCGGCAATAGCTGCGTGGCCGGCGCCAAGGCGGTGATGCTCAGCCACCAGACATTCGAGGATGTGCATCGGATTCGCGACCAGATTAGCTACCAGGAACTGATGATCGATCCGGGTTACATGGACAAGTTTACGTCCGCCTGTTTTTTGCCGCATACGGATCTGTCGCGTTTTCCGGCGGCGACGGGGATGTAGGGACTGGGAACTAGGGACTAGAAATTAGCGATTAGCGATTAGCGATTAGTGACTAGGAGATTATCGTGAAACTCTCACTCGCGGTGGCTGGCAAGGGGGGCACGGGCAAGACCACGCTCTCGTCGCTGCTGATCCGCGCAATGGTGGAAATGAAGGCCGGAGCGGTCCTCGCTGTGGACGCCGATCCCAATAGCAATCTGGCCGAAGCGCTGGGGGTCGATTCCGGCAGGCATCTGTCGGAAATCCGCGAACAAGGCTCCAGTGACGAGGGGTCGCCGGCAAGCGGCGTGGGGCGAGCCCGGGCGATCGACGACGAGATCCAACGGGCGGTTACCGAGGCCGACGGCTTCGATCTGGTGACCATGGGTTGCGGAGAGGGACCTCGCTGCTATTGCTACGTCAACAACTTGCTGCGCAATTCGCTGGACGGTCTGGCCCGAAGCTACGATCTTCTCGTGCTGGACAACGAAGCCGGCATGGAACACCTCTCGCGGCGCACCACCAATAATATCGACTTCCTCGTCACGGTGATGAACCCGACGATGCCTTCGTTGAGGGCCGTGCGGCGAATCCTGGCTCTTTCCCGCGAACTGCCGGTGAAGATCGATCATCGGGTGCTGGTGGTGACGCGCGTCGCCGCGGAACCCATTCCCGAGCCCGTGACACGGCAGCTTGCCGAGCTCGACGTCACGCGAACGGTGGACATCCCCCAGGACGACGCCGTCGAACGTGCCGGTGCCGAAGGGGCCAACGTGTTTTCCCTGCCCGAGGAGTCTCCCGCGCTGGCGGCGGTGAGGAAACTCATCGCGGTGCTCGGCGACATACGATCCGGCTCGAAAGAGACCTAAACACGATGAAACAATCCCCGCTCCCCGAGAGCGCGGAGAAGAGACGAGAACTCGAACCGACCCGAAGGAGGTTTTCAAATGGCCGTTCCCGACGTCAAAGAGAAGTGGTCCGGACAGATCAATACGGTGACTCTGGGCGCCACGCAGGCCGAAGGCGGCACGCGGGGAAGCACGGTCACCGTGGGTGGAGCAACGGGCATTCCGTATTTGGGGTTCGACGGCGACACGCCTCATCCGCCGGTCATTGCCTTGGACGTTCTCGATCAAGAACCGACCGGATGGCCCGAACCGCTGACCGAGGTCTACGGCGACGTCTGGTCGGACCCGGGCGCTTGGGCGGCCAAGAACAAGGACTTGGGCGCCGACTTGATCAACTTGCGGCTGGTGTCCACGCATCCGGACGAAGGCGATCGGTCGGCCGACGAGGCGGCCGAGACGGTCAAGGCCGTGCTGGCCGCGGCCGACCTGCCGTTGATCATCTGGGGCTGCGGTGTGCCCGCGAAGGATCAGAAGGTGATGCCCAAGGTGGCCGAGGCCGCCGCGGGCGAGAATTGCCTGTTGGGCGCGGCGATCGAAGACGATTACCGCACGCTCACCGCCGCCGCCCAGGCCTACGGACACAAGCTGATTACCCTGGCCCCCTGCGACATCAACAAGCAGAAACAGGTAAACATCCTCGTGACCGACATGGGATTTCCCCTGGCGGATATGGTCATCTACCCCACCACCACGTCGCTGGGATACGGCATGGAGTACATCTACTCGATCCTCGAGCGGGGGCGTTTGGCCGCGCTGTCGGGCGACAAGCTGATGGCCCCGCCGGTGATCCTCGACGTCGGCCACGAGTGCTGGCGGGCGAAGGAAGCCCGGTCGGGAGACGAAATGGCCGAAGCCTGGGGCCCCGCCGCGCAACGAGGTCCCGCGTGGGAAGCGGTGACCGCCGGCGATCTGCTCCAGGGCGGTGCCGACATTCTCATTCTTCGCCATCCCGCGGCCATGAAAGCGGTTCGCAACACGATCAAGGAGCTCATGGGCTAGGCTGCTAGAAGTCAAGAAAACATTCACCGGAGGAAGAACATGCATATCTTTAGCGAGCGGATCAACGGCATGTATCGCGACGTGCGTAGCGCGATCAACGAAAAGGAAAAGGCGGCCGTTCTGGCGCTTACCAAGGAGCAGGTAGCCGGCGGCGCCGACATCATGGACATCAACCTCGGCCCGACCAAGGGCGACCCGGTCGAAAACTTTGTCTGGCTGGCCCAGACGGTGGCCGAGGCGACCGACCTGCCGATCTCGCTGGACAGTGCCAAGCCCAAGGTGCTGGTCGAGGCCGTCCCCCGGGTGAAGGCCGCTCTGCCCAACACGCGGTTGGTTATCAATTCCTGTACCGCGGCACCGGAGAACATGGAGCAACTGATTCCGGTGGCTGCCGAAACGGGATCCGCCATCATCGGCCTGACCATGGACCAGGAAGGCGTGCCGGGCAATGTGGAGAAACGGGTCGAGTGTGGAGCGACCTTCTTCATGGCCGCCATGGAGGCGGGGATTATGCCCGAGGATATCTACCTCGACCCCATCATCCTCCCGGTCAACGTCGCGCAGAAGCAACCCATGAATGTGACGGAGGCCATCCGCCAACTGTCCATGCTCAGCGACCCGCCGCCGCATTTCATTCTCGGGCTGTCCAACGTTAGCCAGCAGTGCCTGTTCCGGAATCTGCTCAACCGGACGTATTTGGTGATGGCCATATCCGCCGGTCTCGATGCCGCGATCATGGACGCCGCCGACAAGGATCTGGTCGAGGCGGCCGTTTCCGCCGAAGTGCTGATGGAGAAACACCTCTACAGCGACGACTATATCAAGGCCTGGAAGATGCAGAAGGGGATCGAGGCGTAAACCTCCGGACGACAGACAGGGAGCGACTCCCATGGAACCCCGAATCGATCTCCGCGCCGAAGGATCGAGGATCCATCGCCTGCCGCGGGTGTTTGTCAATAAGCAGGGAGAGGCCATTCTCATCCGAACCCTGACCGAGGCCATCAGTCAGGGCCTGATCGACATGTATTTGGCCTACGAGCCGCGGAATTCGTTCCAGGGGCTCCCGCCGATCGACGATAAGGCCTGCGTCGCCTGGGCCCAGCACATGATCGGGAACGGGATCAATCTCGTTGCCCTGTCGTACATGGAGGGTGTCGTGGGACACACCGCGCTGTTTCCCATCGACGACAAGTCGAGTGAGGTCCTGGTCGTCGTGGCCCCCGAGTTTCAGAACACGGGCATCGGGACCCAGCTTACCCGGTTCGTGGTGCAATTGGCCTACGAAGTGGGTTTCGAGAAGCTCTGGCTTGGGGTCGAGGCCCGAAACGCCCGCGCGCGGCACGTCTACCGAAAATGTGGTTTCGAGTATATTCCCGGCGAGGATTCCCGCGAACTGGAAATGTCGCTGGACCTGCAGCGCTATCACGATGCCGTGCATGTCGACGTGTCGACGATCATGAACCGCGAGGTCATCAGCATCGGCGAAAGCGAGTCGTGCCGCGCCGCGACGGCGCTGATCCTGACCAAGCGGGTCGCGTCGCTGCCGGTTCTGGACGATCACGGAGAATTGATTGGCATCCTCACCGAATCCGATCTGATGCTCCCCTCCAATCTCGACCGGCTAGTACAGGACGTTTTGACCCGGGACGTGCTCGTGGTGCGCGAGGAATGCACGGTCGCCAACGTCATCCGCCTGTTCCAGTCGCGAAGAGTCCGCTGCATTCCCGTCGTTTCCGGAGAAATGCACCTCATCGGCGTGGTGGGACGAAAAGACGTGCTGGCCTATTACGATCGCTTGTTCTGAACCGGATGCCGGAGCGGCTTGGCGCGCGAAGGGGTGCGATAGCCCGGGACTGGCGAACTCCGGCGAGGGCATGATTTAGCACGTCCCAGGCCGCGCGAACGCGAAAATGACGATGGCTGACCGAGGCGATTCGGTTGATTTATTGCCACCGGTTTGCACACCTCTCTGCGTGCCGCTTGTGGCGCCGTGGCGGGGCCACGCCATTTTTACATCCTTCTCCTGATAAAATGAAGCGCGATCCCGGCAACTCAATGCCAGCAAAGGGCTTACGAGGCGACTCTGACAATGGACTCCGGTTGCCGCAGTCCTTCCCGCCGCCAGAACCCCGACTCCGGGTTCATCACATCCCCAATTTGCAGTAACCTGCGGCCAATTTGCAGTCTTCCTTCCCGCCACGCCTGTCGCGTCGGCTTTCTCGCCTCCTGCCGGCGACCAACCCCGCCGCTACGCGCCGTATCGACGCCGGAGGGCTTGAATCTGCGCGAGTTGCGGATATGGTTAATACTGGGGGCAATTCCAGAGGGTCGCCTAGTGGCCCCCCCGGACCGATTCGACGAGCTGGAGATTCGAGATGGCGTGGGAATATAGCGAAAAGACGAAACAACTCTTCATGGACGCGGTTCACGGCAAGCCGGGGACTCATATGGGGGAGATTGAGGGCCCCGACGGGCTGGGTGAGCACGGATCGATCTCTTGTGGCGACGCTCTGCGATTCACTTTTCGCGTGAAGCGACACCCGGAAGATCCCACCAAGGACGTCATCACGACCGCCCGATATCTGACGTTCGGGTGTACTTCGGCGATTGCCGCTTCGGAAGCCCTTTGCGCGTTGATCGAGCAGGGCCAGTACACGCCGATCGGTGCCCTGGAGATCCGCAACGAAGACATCGTCGACTACCTTGAGGGGCTGCCCGAACAGAAAATCCACTGCTCGGTGATGGGAGCCGAAGCGCTGGAGGCGGCCGTGTTCAATTGGGCTCAGCGGCGCGGTGTCGACCCCTCGCTACTGGGGCTCGACGTCAGCGCCGAAGAGCAGGAAGAAGGCCGGCTGGTCTGCAAGTGCTTCTCCTTGAGCGAAGATTATATCAAGCGGAAGATCAAGGAACTCGACCTGCGGTCGATTCCCGATATTACCAATGCGATTAAGGCCGGCGGCGCATGCATGTCCTGCCATCACACGCCCGGCGGGCTGCAGGATCTGCTCGATGAAGTCCGCGGCCGCGACGGAAACGGGGCCGAACTGAAGGTATTGCAGCAAGTTGAATTGCCCGGCGGCGATTCGCAACGGCAAGCGCAGACGGAAACACAGCAACGATCGGCCCTCTCGCCGTATCAATTCGGCAAGCAGGTCGAAAGGGCCATCGAGGAAAACGTCCGTCCGATGCTGCAAAGAGACGGCGGCGACATGGAGATCGTCGACATCAAAGACACGCTCATCTATTGCCGTCTCGGCGGGTCTTGCGAGGGATGTGCCGGAGCCGGTAAGACCTTGAAGATGCTGGTCGAACGTACGTTGAAGGATCGGGTGGACGAGCGCATCCGAGTCATTCAAATCTGAAAGGACACGCCACGCGCATGAGCGTCATCTATGCCGATAACAACGCCACGACCCCCGTTGCGCCGGAAGTTCGCGAAGCGATGCGGCCCTTTTTGACCGACGAGTATTTCAACCCCAGCTCGATGTACGAGCCCGCACGTCGCACGGCCGAAGCCATCGGCGCCGCCCGCGAGCAGATCGCCGGCTTCTTCTCCCTCGACGAGCCGAAGCAAATCCTCTTCACCTCCTGCGCCACCGAAAGCAACAATGCGGCCATCTTCGGGGCGGCCAAGGCCAATCCTGCTCGTCGCCACGTGATCACCACCGCCGTGGAGCATCCGGCCGTCTTGGAGGTCTGCAAGGATCTTCAACGCAACGGTTACGACGTGACCTTCCTCGGCGTGGACAGCGACGGGAATCTCGATGCCGGCGAGTTTGTCCGCTCGCTGCGGCCGGACACCTTGCTGGTGACGGTCATGCACGCCAACAACGAGACGGGCGTCGTCTTTCCCATCGAGCAACTTGCCCGACTGACCAAGGAGACCGATCCCGCGATCGTCTTCCATACCGACGCGACCCAGTCGGTCGGGAAACTGCCCATCGACCTCGGGGGCAACTTCCAGCACGTCGACCTGCTCTCGTTTTCCGGCCATAAACTACACGCGCCCAAGGGGATCGGGGCGCTGTACATCAAGCGAGGCACTCCCTGCCGGCCGTTCTTGATCGGCGGGCATCAGGAAGGCGGCCGCCGAGGCGGAACGGAAAACGTACCCTACATCATCGGGCTGGCCAAGGCGCTGGAGTTGGCCGCGGCGAACCACGAAGGCGAAGTAAGGCAACTCCGCACGATGCGGGACCGGCTCCAGCAGACTCTCGAAGAACGCATCCCCTGCGTGCGGATCAACGGAGGTGGGGCGCCGCGGTTGCCCAATACGCTGAACATCTCCAGCCATTACATCGAGGGTGAGGGGATGCTCTATCAGCTCAGCGAGCACGGCATCTGCGCCTCCAGCGGCTCGGCCTGCACCAGCGGCTCGCTCGAACCGTCGCACGTGCTCCGCGCGCTGAACGTCCCCTTCACGGCCGTCCACGGTTCGGTCCGGTTTAGCTTCAGCCGCTACAATACCGAGGCCGACGTCGACCGAATCATCGACGTCTTTCCCCGCATCGTCGCCAATCTCCGCCGGCTTTCCCCCTACTGGGACAACCAGAACAACGCTCCTCGCCCCGATGCCGATCAACTCGTCGGGGAAACGCATTGAGCGAGCGTCCAGCGGGCTGCCAGGGCGAACATGGTGCCAGTTGGCGTTGAAGGGTCCTCCCGGGAACCTCTGGGCAAGATCTGTTCCGCCGCCGGATTCATCGTTGGTGCATTGAGAATGACCTGCGACAGTAAGCTCTTGCGATCCCCCCGTGGTCGGTGTAAACTGTTTGGCAGGTATCGCTCACATCCGATGAAGGGCTGCTCCCCCGCGGGATGCCCGAGGATGTGTGATCTGCGTTTTCGCTAGAGAACGAGGAGAGGCGTGTCGATGCAACGTTTCACCATACCCGTGCTCTGCCTTCTCGCAAGCCTGGCATCACCGTCCCGCCTCGTGGCCGACTCGTGGGGCAAGCCCAACTTCGATTACGTGGGCAATTGGCGGCAGTATCACAAGGGATCCTCGAAAATCGGCGTGGGGACCGCCGAGTTGATCCTCCCACGCTGGGCTATCACCGCCTACCATGTCGCGAAGTTCAAGGACCAGAACCCCAACGGCGGCTCGACCGAGATTCGGTTCGGGGGAAGCAAGTACAGCCGGAACGTGATTGAAGTCTACAAGGCGCCCGGTGTCGACATCGCGCTGGTGAAGCTCAACAAACCTCTCTACGCGGTCGAACCCGTGGCCCTGTTGAAGCAGCCGTTCAAAGGGAGCGACGGCATTATCGACTTTACCATCGCCGGTCGCTCGGGCGGTTTACACTATCATCGCGTGCGCGGCGAAAGCCGATTGGGGGGCGATAGTTTTCGCGTCATCGGCAATCCGCCCGGCAAGGCGGGCGACAGCGGCGGGCTCTGGGGGATCGAGCGATACGGCAACTTGCCCGACGTCCAGTTCTCCGTGCTGCACGGCGGCGGAGTCGCTCCGCAAGTGGGCCCCATCTCCAACTGGATCGACAAGATCATTGGCCCCGGCAAGGTGAACTGGGTCACCAAGTCGATCCTGGAAAACGGGATCCCCACCGACACCCACACCTGGACGGGCAACGGACGCTATACCACCTGGACCAACCAGGGCAACTGGGACTCCGGCGGCACCCCGGGCGTTTCCGGCTCGCTGGTCGGCGGCAATCACGAAACGGCCCGGCTGCGTTGGATGGGTGCCAAGAACGGCATCCACGCGGCACCGCGAATCGAAAGCAACTGGAGCCTGGGACGCATCGAAATCCTCGCCGGTAAGGACCACAGTTTTACGGTCGCCGATCACAAAAACTGGAACGCCTCCACGGGAAGCGGCCGCAAGACGATCCGGCTCAACGGCACCGACGGCCAGGCGTTTCACGTGAAGTCCGACTCCGGCGGCTCGTTCAAGTACACCTTTGCCCCGGGAATTCGCATCCTCACCGACAAGAACCTCTTCTGGGACATCCACGGCGACGAAACGCTCCGCATCAACGGTCGAGTCAATGGCTCGGGGAAGATCATCAAACGGGGCGCGGGCACGTTGATCTTCGGCAACACGGGCAATCATACGACCAACAACGGAACCAACCCGCTGGAGATCCGCGCGGGCATCGTCGTCGTCGACAAGAAACCCAACAACGCGAACATCGGCGGCAACGTGCTGATCGACGGATCCAGTGCCGTGCTCCGCTTGGGAGGGAGCGAGCAGATACGCGGCTCAAGCACGGTCACACTCCGACAGGGCCTGTTCGATCTGGGCGGCCATACCGAAACGATCGGCACACTGGTGCTCGAAGACGGTACCGTGGCCGGCGGAGTCTTGAAGGCCAATAGCGGCGGATTCCAGGTCCGAGACGGGACCATCTCTTCCCATCTCGCTGGCAGCGGCAGCCTCACCAAAACGACGGCCGGCACCGTAACGCTTGATGGCGAGAACACCTACACCGGCCCCACCACCGTCAGCAGCGGCACGCTCCGAGTTAATGGCGGCATCACCGGCGACGTAACCGTTAGCGGCGGCTGGCTCGACGGCACGGGAACCGTCGCCGGCGACGTCGACGTGCTGGACTCCGGCGGTATCTCGGCGGGCAACTCGCCCGGCACTCTGGCGGTGGACGGCGACTTCTCGCTTACCGGTACGATGCTCGTCGAACTTGGAGGTCCGTTGCAGGGGATCGACTACGACCTGCTCGACGTCAGCGGAATCGCCACCGTGGCCGGCACGCTGGACATCGACCTCTCAGGCGGCTTCGTCCCCAGCGCCGGCGACACGTTCGACGTGCTTCTGGCCTCGGAGGTTACACTTGCCGACGGTTTTCTGCTCGATCAACCCTTGGGACTCCAGCATCAGTTCTCCGCCTGGACAATCCCCGGCGAAGAAGGGCAAATCCTTCGACTCGGCTACGGTGTGACCGGCGCCGTGCCCGAACCGGCGACGCTTGTGCTCTTGCTTCTTGGCTTGCTGTGTGTGCCACTGTTTGCTCGCCAGCGGTGCATGACCTGAAAACACCCCTACCCGTGCTTGCGATGGGCGGTTCTTTTGCTCGCCAACACTGCCTGAAGGCAAGCAGTGGCACACACCGGTTGACGAGCAGGGTCACCTCCCGGTTCTTCCCGGTTTCCGCACGGTTTCCGCCTGTGGAATGGTACAATTGGTTTGCCGACGCCCCGGCCGATCGATCGCGAAACCCGTTTCGGAGAATTCTTTCGATGAGAACTTGCTTGTTAACGCTTCTGGTGGCCCTGCTGCCGATCGCTGGTTCACTGCCCGGCGCCGAATCGTGGAACCAGTTTCGCGGTCCCGGTGGAGACGGCCAGGCGACGTCCAAATTGCTGCCGCTGGAGTGGAGCGAAACCGAGGGCGTCTCCTGGAAGACGGCGATTCACGGCAAGGCGTGGTCGTCGCCCGTGGTTTGGGGCGGGCAGATCTGGATGACTTCGGCTACCATCGACGGCAAGCAGCTTTTCGCCATTTGCGTGGATGCCCAAAGCGGCAAGATCGTGCATGACGTGACCGTCTTCAGGATCGCCGAGCCGATGTTCTGCTATCCTTACAACAGCTATGCCAGCCCAACCCCCGTCGTCGAGGAGGGGCGCCTGTGGGTCCATTTCGGCAGCGCCGGCACCGCCTGTCTCGACACGGCAACGGGCAAGGTCCTGTGGTCTCGCCAGGATTTGCTCTGCGATCATTTCCGCGGCCCGGGATCGTCTCCGATCCTCTTTGAGAACCTGCTCATCGTCAACTTCGACGGGGCTGACCTGCAATACGTCGTGGCCCTGGACAAACAGACCGGCAAAACAGTCTGGAAGACGGACCGCACCATCGATTACGGCAGCGACAACGGGGACATGAAGAAGGCCTACTGCACGCCGACGGTGATCGAACACGCGGGGCGAAAGCAACTCATCAGCCCGGCCGCCGTCGCCACGGTCGCCTACAACCCGTCGACCGGCGACGAACTGTGGACGGTCTATCACGGCGGCTACAACGCCGCCGCACGGCCGCTGTACAGTCACGGCCTGGTGTTCATCAGTACCGAGGGCGGTCTCCGACTGCTGGCCGTGCGTCCGGACGGGACCGGTGACGTGACGAAAACGCACATCGCCTGGGCCTATGGGAAAGCGACGCCAACGCGTCCCTCCCCGTTGATCGTCAAGGATCACCTCTACATGGTCAACGACAAGGGGATTGTTTCTTGCCTGGACGTCAAGACCGGCAAGGCGACCTGGACGCATCGCATGGGTGGCCGCCACAGCGCGTCGCCGATCCACGCCGACGGCCGCATCTATTTCTTCGAGGAAGACGACGGCACGTCGCGGGTGATCGAGGCCAATCCGGAGGAGTTCCGGCTGCTCCGGGAGAACCGGTTGGCCGCCGGCTGCATGGCATCACCGGCCGTGCTCGACCATGCCCTGATCGTCCGCACGAAGACGCATCTTTACCGGATCGAGCGATGAGCGCCATCTGATCCACGCGGGCTGTTAAGCACCGTTGCCGTTATGCGCGCCTGCCGCTGTCCCCTGGGGAGTTGGCGTGTTATGCTAGTGCTCAGTAACAGTGAGATTGATGGGTGCCTGGGGTCGATCGCAGCGAGCCCCCAGTTCGTTACGTTCTGGG
>CAYUIQ010000104.1:14718-28020 GCA_964444795.1 uncultured Planctomycetaceae bacterium | reverse complement strand
CGCCAAAGTGGATGGTTTCGACCGCCGGATCGACGTCCACGACGTTTCCGTTGACTTTCACGATCCACGAACCGGCCGTATCACCAGCACTGAGTCGGAACTGGTCGGGCCCCGCGGTCCCCGGGAGTTCCAACAGACTGGAGGAATCGCCCGAACCACCGACAATCGGCGGATCGAAATTGCCCACCACGGGCGCCGCGAATTCGTCGCCGTATCGAGCGAAGACATCGTCGCCGAAGGGGATCGGCGTGAAGGCGATCGCCGGCTGACCGGTGATCGGGTCGGGGGCAATCCGGTCGAGAATCGAAGCCCCACGGGAAATAACGAAGTACCACTCGGCCCCCTCTGCCGGCACTGCCCCGGTCCGGTCGGGCGCCCAAAGCCCTAGGTCGTCAAACCCGTCCTGATCCATGTCCGCCACAACCGCCCTCTCGCGGACGCCGATGAAATCGCTGAAGTTGAGAGTGAATTGCGCGTTGAGCCCGGCCCCGAGACCGTCGAAAGCCCGATCCATCTGGAAAACGCCCGTGGTACTGCTGAACGTCGCCAGATCGTCCAGGCCATCGCCGTCGAAATCGCCGACGATCGGATAACCGGTCAGATAGGGCGTGCTGATCGGCGCGTCGTCGGCGACCTGGAAGTTGTGGTTCTGGTCCAACCACCAGGTGTCGCCGGTGAACAGTCCCACTTCGTCGCCGTTGGCTGCAATTTGGTCGAAGTTGCCGGCGACCGGCTGACCGATGACGTTGGCCGGATCGTTCTGGGCAATGTCGGGCACGCCGTCGTTGTCTGTGTCGACCAGCCACCGCGCCTGACCGTCAACGAACCCGTAAGCCGCCAGCTTGTCGAAGCCGTCGGCGTCGTCGTCCACGGGCGGGGAATCGCCATCGGGCTGGGCATCGTCCACGGGCGCGGCGAAATTGCCCGCGAAGATGAAGTCATTGTTGAATCCCAGCGTATAGGTGATATCGCGGTTGGTGAAATCGGGATTCTGCGGGTCGAACTGGAAGTTCCCGTTGGTGTCGACGTAGACGCTTCCCGTGCTCCAGACGCCGAGTTCCGGCCGGCTGTCGACGGTGAACCGGGCGACAAAATCTCCGCCGGGCACGCCATCGCCGGTGGGAAACTGCGGGGCCTCGTGCGGCTCGATGGCATTACTCTCACCGTCCAAGTGATTGCCGCTCGGGTCGATCAGCGCGTCGGCGACCCAAAGCGTGAAGCGATCGTCCGGCAGCGGTTCGGCAAAGTCAAGAATGATGTTGGCGATTGCCATCTTGCCCGCTTCCGGCTCCGGGTCATCTTGTTTCACGGTCACGCGGGAGATCGGAATTATGCCGTTAGCATCGCCGACCAATCGATAATGCCCCAAATGCTCCGCGATCGACTGGTCCAATGCCGGGTATACGAATCCGTCGAACCGCTCGGGCAGGTCTTGCACACCAATTGTCAGACTGTAGACCAACGGCGTAGGACCCTCGTCCGGCTTGGGTGCAAACAGGTTGAACTGCGATTCGTCGGCCTGTGTGTCCGTGTCGTCGGTGATGTAGACGTCGGTCACTTGCGGCCCGATCTCGTCCAGGTCCAACGCGGTGATGTCGTACACGTTGATGGCATCGATACTAGCGCCGCGAACTCGCAGGAGGTACTTCTGTCCCTCCTCGACGCCGATCGTGTGCGACTCGTCGCCATCTTCGTCCGGCCTCTTATTGATCAGCGTGCCGTCGGCCCTGTAGGCCTCGATCTGAAGCTGACCGTCACCCGGCAGGCCGGGCCGATCGGCGTCCAACGCCTCGACCTTATCGAAGAGCAGTTGGAACTTGAACGTGCCGATCTTGGGCGCGGTGAAACGATACCAATCCTCATCGCCGGGCAAGCCATCGGTAACTCCACCCGGGTCGATGTTCGGCTTGACGATCGACTGAGCCAAATCCTCCCACTCCGTCGGATTCAGAAAGCTGTCGTTCTGCTCGAGGCGGTCGGCATGGAAAACCACGATCCGTCCGCCGCCGTCATCCAGTGTACGACCTGGCTCCGGGGCCAGCGGCAGAATATCCACCCGCTCCACCTCGTCGTACGCAACCGGGGACGACGCTCCAACGATCACCGAGCCGCTGCGGCCGTCGGGCCCTTGGTGATGGCGGACCACGTCGCCGAGTCCCTCGTCCGTGATGACCAGTCGATCGCTGGCGTTGGGGAATCCGCCGAAGATGTCGATCAACAACGGGCTGTCCCCGGGCCCAGCAGGCGTCACCAGGAACAGGTCGTCGCCCGAAAGGCCGTCGACGCCGACCACCTCCACATTGTTACCAACCTTTGCCGGCAACAACGCCAAACCAGTGGCGTCGGTTACTGCCACGGTGCGGTCGGGGCCATAAACGTCGATAACGTCGTCATGGCGAGTGGCCACTACCATGACCTCATCGCCCGCGCCCGGGCCGCCGTTGATCAGCAGTTCGCCGAAGCGGTCGAACGCATAGCCGACCCATCCGCCGTCGGCGATCAGGTAGCCTGCGTCGGCCGCCGCGGGCGTATAAAGAAGCCGCTCATTGGCCAAAGGGCCGTCGAACGTGAGCGTTGCCGCCGGGCCGGTACCGATCAGATTCACGTCCTCGGTGCCGACGAAGAACACGTCGCCGTAGTCGTCCTGCGAGATCTTCGCCTCCTCCAGGTCGACCCTCACGCCGTCGGCCACGGCATTGTACGTCAGTATGTCGTAACCGGCGCCAATGCTCAGCGAGATGTCGATCCCCTTTCCTGGTGTTACTTCCACATCATGACCGTCTCGGGTGGTGGTAACGTCCAGGATCAGCGTGTCTTTCGCCGCCGTATCGTGGGAGAGGGTCGTCGATTGTCCGCCTAGGATGACCTCGCTCGTGCCATCTCCACCTATGACCTCCAGGCCGGCGCTCACTCCGGGAACTTGGTCGGTGGACACGTAGAACGTGTCCTCTCCCCCTTGGGAGTTGAAGTTTCGGACCTCGATGCTTTGAAACGATACCGGTGAATAGACCTCAACGGGGTCCAGTGCATCTGCGCGTAAACCGAATACCACCGAACCGTCGTTACCGGGCTCGGGGAAGAACCGGATCGAGTCGTTGGAGTTGACCGTTGGGGAAATAACCGTCAGGCTGTCCTCTCCATTCGATCCGATGAACGAGTAATCCTCAAACCCTTTCAAGTCGAGTTCAACGGGCGTCGTCCCGCCGACAGTGAGCATGCCGTCTTTGACCGAAGACGCGGCCAGATTGAAGGTGAATTCGTCCGCTGCGCCCGTTCCCTCCAGTCGCATCGCGTCGCTTCCAGCGGGGCCGCCGCCGAGGACCGTGAAATCCGCAAACTCGGTCACTCCGTTGAGTGCCACCGAGATCGAGTCGTCGCCCAGGTGACCGTCGATGGTCACCGAGCTGCCCGCTGCGAAGCCCTGGAGGATGATGGGCACCTGACCGTCGCGGGCAAATGTGGCCGAGCCGCTGCTGCCTTCCACCCCGGCGAAACGGATGTCGTCGCCGCCGTCCGTGCCGGAGAGCGACACACTGCCGCCCTCTTGGCCATTTGCGTCCATAACGATCTCGCCCTCGACGTCTACGAATTGGACGTCAAACCCAAACGTACCCAGAACAGGATAA
Organism: uncultured Planctomycetaceae bacterium; assembly: GCA_964444795.1. Lineage (GTDB taxonomy): Bacteria > Planctomycetota > Planctomycetia > Pirellulales > Thermoguttaceae > JABMRP01. The sequence goes on along the minus strand of CAYUIQ010000104.1, from coordinate 24,394 downwards.
TCCATGATGATGGTGCCCTGGGTGTCGTCGGGAAAGATGGGAGCTACAAAGGTCGGGCTGTCGTCTTTGGAGACCAATTCCAGGCTATCCGTGCCGTCGCCGCCGTTGAAGAAGACGCCCAGGCTTAAGTCGAGGGCGCCCTGGACAATCAGCCGGTCGTCACCTCCGCCGCCCTCAATGACAAACTCCTCGACGTTTACCAGGTCCGTGAACTCGGTGGTGGCGACGGGCAGATACGCGCCGCCGTCGTTACCCGGGACGTCCTCGTTGACCTGGAGGCCACCGCCGGTGAAAGTCAGGCCCGACGTGTCGAGTTCCAGAAGCGGCTGATCCTCTTCGGCTAGGTCATCGACGAACTCGATCTCCCACGGGCCTCTGGCCACGCCGCGCACGCGAACGTTGTCAACCCCGTCATCCTCCAACAGATCGCCGTCCTCATCTTCCATGATCGAATCCAGCTTCATCAGTTCTTCCTGCACCTGCTGCGGTGTGGCTATCATAGATATGGGGTCTGTCGTAATCTTGCCCCCGTTTCCGTCATCAAACGTGAGCGTAAACGTGCCCGTTTCAGCCTCGTCCGGCAGCGTGACCGTCTGCACTTCGTTGGTCCCGACGGCTTCCTGGGTCTGCTCTCTGTCCGGATCCAGGCCCACGACTCGCAGTTTGTGCTGAATGCCCTGATCGTCGGTCGGCTCGGTGTCTACGTCGATCGGCATCTGGGCTTGACCGCGGAACTTGCCGGTGAATTCGACGGTCCAAGGCCCTCCTTCGGGCCCGGTCACCTGAAGTTCGTCGTCGTCGTTGGGGTCGGAGTCGTTCTCGTCGTTCAAACCGTCGACACCGGCCAATCCGTTCAGCGCTTTCTGAATCTGCAAGGCGGTGGCATTCCAGGGCAGCAGTTCGGTCGTGGAATCCTCGAACGTGAGGGTAAAGTCTCCTGTTGTGGGAATGGGCGAGAAGCTGATTTCCTGCTGCTCATTGACACCGGGTGCGGGCGCCTGCAATATGTGGACCGCCGGTTCCGACGGGCTCCCGATGTCACGTCGGAGGTTGGCCGTGTCGGCCTTGATCAAGGGCACGTCGGTTTCCGCCAGCGACTCGCCGTAGGTTACGGTCCAGGGTCCGCCGGCATCGCCGGCGACGGAAACCTGTCCTCCAAAGTCGGAAACCGCTATGTTGAGCGCATCTTGCACCTCATCTTTCGTTGCGTCGAATGGCATATCAGCCGTGGTGCGCACGGCGCCGTAGGGGTCGGTAAACGTCAGCGTGAACGTGCCCCCGGTAGCCGGGTGCTCGGTCCCGTCGGGGTCCGTGTGGACCAGCTCAACGGTCTGTTGTTCGTCGTAGCCGGTTATGCCGGGCACGCCGTTTACGACCGTACGGGATTCGACCGGGACGCTGCCGGTGATTACGGTAACTTCAATCGCATCCACGTCTCCTAGCCACCAGAAGGCCACGTCCCAGGAGGGACCGGCGCCGCCGACGACAAAGACATCATTGGTTGTGTTTCCGGTCGAAGGAATCGCGAGCAGCGCGTCCCACACTTCCTGCCTGTCCGCGTTGATGGACATCGGTTCCGTGGTGCCGGTGACGCCGTCGGGATTCGTGAACGTAAGCGTGAACATGTCGTCGGCGGCAAATCCAGTAAGATAGAATCGCTGAATCTCGTGAACCGAGTCTTGAGAGATCGTTTCGGCGTCGAAGGAGACGCTGGACTTCGCGACCCGAACGTCAATCAAGTTCACGTCGGTTTCCGCCAGCGGTCCCGTGTCGAAAGTCACGCTCCAGGGCCCACCGGCGCCGCCGTCGACCGAGACGCCTCCGCCCCCGGCATTGATCGAGGCGATGGCGTTTAGCGCGTTCTCCACCTGCAACGCCGTCGCGTCGCGGGGAATCAGGCCAGTGTTGCTGGTGAGGCCGTCGGGATTGGTGAACGTAAGCATGAACGTGTCGCCGTCGTCCTCGTCGGCCCCGACAAGCGAAATGGTCTGTATCTCGTTCGTCCCCTGTATGACAGGCGCGCCGTTTACCTCCGTGAGGGATTTGTCCTGCACGGCGCCGGCGATTTTCAGTGCCGGGACGTCCTCCTCGCGAAACTCGCCGGTCAATTCCACCGTATAGGCGAAATGGAGTTCTTCGCTGCCCGGATCGGCGACAACGTATCTTGTCACGATCACGTCGCCTAGGCCGACGTTGTCGAGTCGCTCCAGAGCGTCCCGGACCTCGTCGGCGGGGGCGCCCACCGGCAGCGGATCGGTCCATGACGTCGCGGTAGTGGCGGGTAAACCTAGGTCGCCGAGCAGTCCGGGAAGCTCCTCCTGCTGCCCGAAACCGATCCGGAAGGCGTCGCCCGTGTCACCGTAGGAAAGCACGAATCCCTGGACCTCATTGTCGCCGGGACTGATGTGCTGCACCTTAGTGACTTCGCAATCGACGGGCGATTGGAGGGTCGGGCTCGGATAATAGGCGTGCGTGTCATCATCGGTAGTGAAAACCGTCAGTTCAACGTTCTGTCCGGCGAAAGAGCCGCCGAATTCGATATCCCACGGTCCACCGTCCAGCCCCCTCACGAAGACATCATCAGGGCCGATATTCGGAAGCGACTCCAATGCGTCATAAACGTCGTCCGCACTGGCGTCGTACGGAATCTCGCCCGAGATCTGATCTTCGGTCGGAGTCGCACTTCCGTTCACCACGAGCCTGAACGTTCCACCGTCCGTGCGGTGTGGCACGCTGATCTTGTAGGCCGCGTCGGTCCCCGACTCCACGCTCCCCTTCGCGGTTTCCTCCACAGAGCCCCACCCGGGACTCGACGCCAGTTCGGACAGGTCGGCCAATACCTGCTTCAAGTCGGTATTGCCCAAATCTCCTTGGAATCTGACGGTCCAGGGACCGCCTGGGCCACCCTCCACCAGCACGTCTTCCTCGCCGATTGTCGGGTCGTTCTTTAGGGCATCCTCAATATCTTGGCCCGTTGCGTTGTATGGCACGCGAATGGTCGCGGCTGGATTACCGCTTCCAGTGTCGAAGGTCAGCGTCAAGAACCCGCCGGTGGGAGTCATGCTGTCGAGGTAGCTGATCGTGACGACTTCGTTTGCCGGCAGGCCGGCGTTTGGGTTGGGCCTATCCAAGATGACTTTTTTCAGCGTGCCGTTTTCATCTGCCACCAGGGTGATAATGTCGTCTCCCTCCGTGCCCTCAAACAGAAGCCGATCGTTGTCTGGGCCGCCATCAACCACGAATATGCCGTCGCCCCCAACGTCGAACCACTTGTTAATGATGAACGTGTCGCGCCCCTCGCCCCCATCGAGCTTGATGGTCGAGGCGTCCCCAGTGGACGTGAAGCCGAGAGCATCCAGTAGAGATTGGCTTCCACCACCGGCCAGAGTATCGTCGCCGGGGCCGCCGTAGATGACCGTCGAGAAACCGGTCAGGGTGCTCAAGTCCACGGTGTCGGGCCCGTCCGCCGCGTCCACGAATATCCACTTGGTATTGAACTTGTCGGTCATGTAGTCGTCCAGGTCCTCGGGCTCGCCTGAACCCATCGCATCTAATTCATCGTCCTTGGGAAGCAGGTCTTCAAACGCGGAGGAAACGGGCAGCACCGCCCTGGCATCGACCGTGTCCAACCACTGCTCAAGTTTTGAAAACGATTGCTGGGTGCTCGACGATGAACTCCATTCGTCGCCCATGCCAGCCGTCGTGCTAATGCCGAAGATCGTGAAGCTGAAGCCGCCCAACGTTGAGCTAATGCCTACTAGGGGAGCCTCTGACTCCGTCCAAGTGAATGGGTCCCAGGGCTTCTTCAACTTCAATTCGAAACCAGGCCCACCAATCTCCACACTGGGCCCAAGGAGTTCAAAACCGGGCCCGCTGATCTCGCCTCCAATAGAGTACACCGTCGCGACGTCATCCTGTGTGCTTGCCTCGACACTGAGGACCTCCGTAGACACCGCCGGAAGAACTCGGTAGACCGGAACGTCATCCGAGTCGTTGAGGAAAAGGTACCCATCGAGGAGTCCCGTGTGGATGTCGATCTCGTTGACCTCGCCCGGGAACGCTTGGTAAAGCCAGGCCTCATCGTCATTCCCCACGCCGGCAAGCAGATCCCCCATCAAGCCGGGAACATGCGTCGCGACAGTACTTGTCAGCCCCTCGACGACCTCAAGGCCCGACTGCAGCTTATCGCTGGGAAACACAATCGACAGCATCGCTCGTTGTTCCAGGGGTTCCACCTGCAACGCTCGCGATCGTCTGATGCACCCCCTGAGCTGACGGCCGGCGCGTGGGCTCCTGGCGAAGTTGGAGGAACGTTGTCCGCTCGTCTTCTTACCGAAAAAATGTTGCCACCTCATCGTTGCACTCTCCGTCGCTGGGAGGAATTCAAGGGAAACGAGACTCCTGATCCGGGTCCGCAAAGAGTCCCTTGTGCCGGCGCAAAATCCGGTCGTGCTGGCACTGCTGGCAGTGCTAGCCCATACGGGGGTGAGCTTAATATACAAAGGAGCGGCTGTCAATGCATTTTGGATAGTTTGCTGGGATTAAGTAGAAAAAATAGGTTGCATCGGATTTACCGGCAAGAGAAAACGCCAGTTTTTGAGTTGCTTTTGCCTGATTCGGAAGCGGCATGAAATGCACTAAGATGTTGAAGGGAAATAAGATACGGAGTGTCAATCGAGCGGTGCTTGACGAGTAAGTGAACGACGTCCGCTTCCTCTCCACCAAATCGCAGGCAAGTGGGTACCCTGCGCAATCTTTACAGGTCGTGGCGGTTCTTCTGTCGCTTCCTGTTCTTCTGCGCCCTCATGTTGGAGGGTGACGATACTGCACGATATGAGGTCTGTTTCTGCCGGCTCGATGTTTTACGACGTCTGTAACCTTTGCGGCCGTTCCAGTTCAGGGGGTAACGTGATGAAATCGCAATTATCCGCGTTGTTGGCCACGGCGGCCTTGCTCGTTCTGGCCACTGAGGGTCGCGCGGACTCGTCGGATTTCAAGCTGATCTTTCCCAGCTTTTCGCACGGGAATTCCACCTTTGGTGGAAACGACTTCTACCCTCTTTCGGCAGAGGCTTCCGCGCCCGTCCCGGCCTTGGGTGAAAACGATTTCCACCCTCTTTCGGCAGAGGCTTCGGCGCCCAACCCGGCTTCGGGTGAAAACGATTTTCATCTGCTTTCGGCACAGGAGCCGGCCATCGCTCCGGCTCCACTTACCGATCTGCCGCCTGCCACGGAGCCGGTCCCCGGTGAAGCGGAGGCGTGTGCGACCGGCCAGTGCGGCGCGGGCTGTCAGAAAGCGTGCTGTGCGCCCTGCATCCGGTTCTTCGGCGAGTTCTTGCTGCTGCGGCCGGGCAACGACAAGGTGTCGTTCGCCGTTCCCATCAACAGCGGGATTGTCCCCCCAGCCGGGGCCGCGCCGGTTCAGATCGGCTCCGAAGGGATCGTCGATTGCGACTTCGAGGGTGGATTTCGACTTGGATTTGCGTTCCGCCTGGACAGTTGCTCCGAACTGGGGCTGACCTACTCGCATTTCGAGGCCGACACGACCAATCAGATCAGCCGTACGGGAACGAATGTCCTCCGCTCGCTGGTCAGCCATCCCGGGGCGGTCGCCACGCCGACCGATTTCCTCAACGCCAGCGCTCGCTACGACATCGACTTTCAGATCGTCGATCTCGACTATCGCCGCGTGCTGTCGCGGGGGAAGAAGTATTCATTGAACTACGTCGCGGGGCTGCGATATGCTCATCTGGGCCAGACTTTCGACGCCGTTCTCACCAACGCAACGACCATCGAAACGGTTTCCACCGAGATCCGCTTCGACGGCGGCGGCATCCGCTTGGGCTTGGAGGGTGACCGAAGAATCGGAGACTGTGGTTTCCTCGTCTACAGTCGCGCGGCGGCCTCGTTGCTGGGCGGTAACTTCCGCGGCCGCTACGTTCAGAGCGACAACTTCCGCGGCACGGTCGCCAACACCGGCTGGAGCGAGGACGGGGTGATCTCGATCCTCGACCTGGAACTGGGAGTTGGCTGGACCAGTCGCGGTGGCTGCGTCCGCCTGACCACCGGCTACCTGTTCAGCGGCTGGTTCAATGCGCTGGCCACCGACGAGTTTATCCGGGGTGTGCAAACCAGCAACTCGGTTGCCGTGGGCGATACGCTCACCTTCGACGGCCTCTCGATGCGTACCGAAATCCGCTTCTAATGGGCGTTGCACGATAACCGTTCGATCCGCCGGGCTTCCCAACAGTAACCGCCGACGGTGATGCTTACCGCATCGGCGAAGCTCACCGCATGGTCGAAGGAGGCGCCGATTCCGGGGCGCTGCCCCAGGCCTTGTTGGGCTCGGGGCCCATCTCCAGCACCAGCGATCCGCCATCGACCAGCTCGCGCTGATAGAACCACGGCTTGTCCAGGGGCCGGCCGTCGAGCGTGGCCGACTGGATGTAGACGTTCTCCGGCGAGTTGTTGCGGGCCTCGATCACGAACTGCTCGCCGGGATAGTACTTCCGGTCAAGATGGATAACCACCCGATCGAAAATGGGGCTGCCGATCTCGTAGATTGGCTCGGTCGCGCAGCCGCCGTCCATCTGAAACAGGCCGATTGCGCTCATCGCGTACCAAGCGCCCATCTGCCCCTGGTCTTCGTCGCCGGGCCAGCCGTCGAGCGGGCCGGTGCCATAGTAGCGGGCCATGATCTCCCGGGCCCACTTCTGCGCCAGGTGCGGCTTGCCCGAGTAGTTGAACAGATAGCACGACTGCATGTTCGGCTGGTTGCCGTGGTTGACGGGAAACTGGTCGAATCGGTCGCCGGTGGCGTTGAAGTTGCTCGCCCGAGATTTTTCCAAACCATCGGCCAGCCGCCGATTGAACTCGTCGCGGCCCATCAATTCGATCAAACCGGCCACGTCGTGCGGTACAAACCACGTGTACTGCCAGGAGTTGCCCTCGACGAACCCGCGGCCGGAGAAGGGCGAGAAATTCTCCTCCCACGTACCGTCGGCTCGCCTTGGACGCGTGTAGCCGACCGACGCATCGAACACGTTCTTATAGTTCTCCGACCGCTTGAGGAAATACCCATGGTCGTCCTTCTTGCCCAGCGCCTTGGCCATTTGCGCGGCGCACCAGTCGTCGTAGGCGTATTCCAGCGTATTGGAGACCGGCGAGGGGACGTAGCCGAGTTCCATATACTCCTTCAACTGCCGGTTGCCGACGTACCCGCCCCCTTCGTGCGGTCGGCCCGGCTCGGTTTGGATGTGGCGGATCGCCGCGTACGCTCGCTCGGCGTCGTAGCCGCGGATGCCGGCCTGATAGGCGGCGACGATCAGGGCGATTTCGTGCGAAGCGACCATGATGCTCGAATACTCGATGCCCGTCGGCCCCTTCGGCAGCCACCCGCCCCGGTCGTGGATCTCCAGCAGCGACTTGACCCACCGGTTCGACACGTCGGGCGTGATCAGGTTCCAGAGCTGATTGAGATTCCAGAACGTATTCCAAAACGCATCGCAACCGTAAACCGGCGACTCGGGATCTTCGAGTTGTTGCACTTTTTCGTACATATCGACGTACTTGCCGTTGACGTCGCTCCAGATCGTCCGCGAGCAATACGAACGGTACAGGTTGGTGTAAAACTTCGTCATCTGCTCCGGCGTGCCGCCGCTGACTTCGATCTTGCCCAGCAGATCGCCCCACGTGTTTCGGGCAGAGTTTCGCACGGCGTCGAAATCCCACCCAAAAGGCTTCATCTCGGTCTCCAGGTTCAGCCGCGCCTGTTCGATGCTCACCAGCGAAATGCCCGTCTGCAGCTTGACGATCTCTCCGGCGGACGTCGAAAACTCCAGAAACACACCCGTGTCGCCTTTACCGATGATTTCCTCGATGTCGGGGCTAATCTCGCCGCCGGCCCATCCGCCCATCGAGGCAAACGGCCGGTTCAATCGGGCGACGAAGTGAAGCGTGAACTCCTGATACCCGGCGTACCGGCCGCTGCGCTGAGTCGAGTAGCCTTCGATTTCCGTATCGCTGACTTTGGTGATCTTGGCGTCGAGCACCTGATATCCGTATTCGGTGGGTGTTTCCAGATCGAACAGCACGCGAGCTTGCCGCGCTTCGGGAAACGTGTAACGTTGGAACCCGGCGCGCACCGTCGAGGTCAATTCGGCCCGGATGCCGTAATCGTCCAGGGTCACCGCGTAATAGCCCGGAGATGCCTCTTCGGTTTCGTGACGGAAACGCGAGCGATAGCCGTCGTCGGGCTTCGTGTGGCCGCCCGGGACGACCGCAAGCGGACCCGTGGCGGGCATCGTCAACAGCCCGCCCATCGTCCAACTGTGCAGATGGCTGAACCCGGCGATATTCTCGATCGTGTACTCGTAGCCGGCCTTCCACTTCTGCGGTTCGTTGTCGGGACTGAGCTTGACCATCGAAAAGGGCATCGACGGCCCCGGATAGAGCATCCATCTGGATGTCGAGGTGCCCAGCAGGCAATCGACCCAATCGACCGTCTGCCGCTCGGCGGCGAGGTGCCGCGTGGTTTTCTGCTCGGCAAGGGTTCGACCGTCTTGCTTCACCGCCACCACCAGCGGTGTCTCGACGGACACGGGCGGCAAGCGCAGTTCGGCCTTTCCGATCCCCGGCTTCACGGTCAGCCCGATCGGCTTCATCCCGCTGGCCTCGATCGTCACTTCGGCCGGTTCGCCCAGGTGAACCAGCGTGAGCAATACCCGCTGCCCCAGTGTACCCTTGTGCCGGGTCAGCCACCGATCGACCTGGACCGACTGCAACAGCGTCCCGCCGGCAAGCTGTACCGCGGCGTCCCCGGGAGCCTCGAATCCCAGCCAATCGTAGAGGATCCAACCACCGGAGAGCGTGGTGATGCGAATCTCGTTGGCCCCGGCTCGTAGCAGGTCGGCCGGCACGTCGATCGAGAAGCGATGCTCGCGTCCGGCCGCCGGGTCGCCGAAAATCGAGGCGTCGCCTCCTCCTTGGGGCGGCCGGTGCGCAAACGAACGGCCGTTGACGTCGATCCGTAGCGGCGGCGGGTCGGTGCCGTGCGTGTCGACCAGATCGACCACCAACCGATACGCACCTTCTCCGATGGTTCCGTCGAGGCCGAACAGAATCGTAAACCCGTGGCTTCGTCCGCCGGCCCATTGATCGTCGGGCCCGGGATGCGTATAGGGCCAGTCGCGCTGCGGCCGGCTATGGCCGACCAGAAACATCCCGTCGCGGTCGAACCGGGCGTAACCGTCGCGCCCCAAGGCAAATTCGGCCGTGTCGTTATCCGCCTTGCCGATTTCCCAAAGCAGTTTTATTTCCGCGGCGTGCGCCGGCGCCGCGGTGCGGACGATCACCGGTACGGCTGCGAGTACCGCAAGCCCAGCCCAACGGGATACCTGTCGGTTCATCGGTCGAACTCCCATGTAAAGCGGATAGTAGCCATCTCGCCGTAGCGAGATGAAGCTCGTTCTTCGAACGCGTTCTCACCGAGCCAATCGCCCGCCGCATAATACCACTACCCGCGGCGAAACGCCAGCATGCGCGCGATCGCTACCCCACACCGCGTCAGACCGCTGGCCGCCATCCCCGTCGTCACGCCGACGACCAGCGACACGGGCATGATCCAGACGAAACTGAGGCCGGCAAGCTGGAAAAACGCCACGGCCACCGCCGCGGCG